>JBHICX010000224.1:0-4455 GCA_046759805.1 Kiloniellales bacterium
CAGCAACACCAACTGAACCATCTGCCGCCACGATCTTGCGATCACCGGAACACCCATCTCTCCTACTGTCCCTGCGAGTGAATCGCTTCCATCGACCTCGACGCCTATCTACCGCACCGGTCGGCGGCCGGCGAGGCCGCGGCCGCGTCCGAGGCGGCCGAACCGGAGGCGGCACCAGCGTCGGGCCCAGAGCAGGCGGCCGCGGGTCCGTTGGCGGCGGTCGGGTTGCTCGACCAGTTCGACGCCAACATCACCGCCCGGATCGGCGCGCTCACCGTCAACCGGCAGCCGATCAAGGGCATCCGGTTCGACGGCCAGATCTATGCCGGCACGCTCACGGTGCGGACGGCCGAGGTCGCGGATTTCGCCGGCGGCAGGGGCAAGATCAAGGGCAGCCTCCGGGATCTCGGCACCAGCCCGGTGGTCGATATGGGCTTCGAGCTCGCGGCCCCGGACGCGGCCCGGGTGATGAAGGTGGCCGGCCTCACCCCGCCCGACGCGGTGGCCAAGGCCGGCGCCATGCGCCTCCAGGGGTCCGCCAAGGGCACGGTCGAGAACCTGAAGATCGACACCAAACTGGCGGCGTTCGCCGGAAACATGCGGTTCACCGGGGCGCTGGCCGGGCTCAACGCGGCACCCAGCTGGGATCTGCGTGTCACCGGCCGGTTTCCGGAGCTCAGACCGGTGCTGGCGGCGCTCGGCATCACGACGCCGAAGGGCAAGCTGGGCGCGCTGAACTTGGGTGGCGTGACCAAGGGCTCGACGGAAAGCGCCGCGCTTGACGCCGAGATCTCCACCGGAGCCGGAAAGATGGCGCTCAAGGGGACCGTGGCAGGGCTCTTGGAGCCGATGCCCCGGTTCGATATGGGGCTCGAGGCACGGGGCTTTCAGCCGCAGTTCCTGGCCGCCTTCATGAGCGACGGCCCGGGTCGGGAGTATCTCGCCCGGCTTAGCGACCTGAACGCTCAGGTGCGCGCAAAGGGCGACAAGGGCGAACTCGACGTCACCCTAACGTCCGTGGAGGTTCTGGGATTTGGCGGCAAGGCGACCCTCGCCGGACGCATCTTCGGTCCGACCGGGGCGCCGCGCTGGGATCTGCGGCTGGACGCCCGGTATCCCGAACTGACACCGCTGCTCGCGGTGATCGATGCCGTCCCCGCAGGGGCCGGCGCCGGGCGCCGGCTCGGCGCCTTCACCGTTACCGGCACCATCGAAGGCGGGGCCGACGCGCTGGCACTCGACTCCAGGATCGGCACCGGCAGCGGGACGATGATCATTGCCGGCAAGGTCGGCGACCCGTTCGGCGAGCGGCGCACGGTGGACCTGACAATCGACTCCCGAGCCTTACAGCCGCAGGCCCTGGCCGCCTTCATCGCCGATCCGGGGACCCGCGCCGTCGTCGGCGGGGTGCAGGGCCTGGACGGCAAGGTGACGGCCAGGGGACCGCTCGACGCCCTCGACCTCAAGCTTGAGGGGGTGAACGGCCACGGCTTCGGCGGCACCGTCGGTGTCGCTGGCACGGTGGCGCTGAGTGGCGAGACGCCGCGGCTCGACCTCAAGCTGGACGTCCGCGACGTCGACCTGGTGGGGTTGGGCGCCGCCATGGGCGTGCGCTATCGCCCGCGCACGCCGGCGGTGCCGCTGTCGCTGGCCGGCCGCTTCACCGGGACCCTCGGCCAGCGGATCGAGGGCACCGGCATCAACGGCCGGTTCGGCTATATCGACAACCAGCGCCAGGTCCGCTCGACCTCGTTCAACGGCACGGTGCGGGCCGCGCTCGCTGGGGCGCGGCCGAAATACACGGTGGAGCTGGGGTTCGGCGACCTGTTCGTGGATCCCTACCTGGCGCGCGACCAGCGGCAGGGCGAACTGCGCCGCAAGTACCAGCTGATCCCCGGGGTCATCCGGGCCGCCGCGCCGACCATTCAGCCGCCAGCGAGGGCAGGGCGGGTCCCATGGAAGCGCACGCCCATCGACACCGCCCTCCTGCGCGATGTCGACGCCGACCTCGTACTGAACGGCAACGGGCTTACCTACGGCAAGATTCAGATTTACCGGCCGCGGCTGACACTGGCGCTGGCCGGCGGCGTGCTGCAGATCCGCGAGCTGGTCGGCGGCTTTACCGAGGGCGGAACCATCAACCTGACCGGCACCGTGGACGCGCGCGACGCGATCTCGTTGGCTGCCAATCTGGCGATCAGCAATGCCGACGTGCACCGGGCGGTCAACTGGTTCACCCCGGTGGACCGCGTGGCCGGCCGGCTCAGCATCGCCGGCTCGCTTAAGGCCCGCGGACGCAGCCAGGCCGAGCTGATCTCGACCCTGAACGGCAAGGCCAAGGTCTCCGGCAGCATCCGCGCCGGAAAGGAGTTCGAGACCGGGGTCGCCCAAGTGATCGCCTGCCTTGGCCTGTCGAGCGCACTGTTAGACCACCTAAAGAAGTTGGTGCCGGTGTCCGGCGCCGGGGTCTTCGGGCAGTATATGGACCTGGCGACCGTGGTGCTGGCGAACGGCGTGGGCGACGTCAGCGGCGACATCCAGATCGACAACGGGCACATGTGGTCGCGCAACGTCCAGGTGACCAGCCGCCAGGGCGGGGGCCAGGCGGTGATCGCCGGCGACGTGCGGCTGCCGGCCTATACGGTCTACGGCCAGCTGGAGTTGGTGACCCCGGAGTCGATCCGCTATTCCCAGCAGATCGGCCGGCCCGAGCCCTATGTCCTCGCCGAGTACGCCGCCGACCTGGACGGCAACGACAAGCGGACCCACGTCGACGGCCTGTTCAATAACCGCAACTTCAAGCAGACTAGCTGCGGGTCCGACACGCTGGGCGGCAAGCTGGGTGGTAAGCTAGGCGAGGTGTTGGGTGGCGCGTTGGGGGGCGGGCAGAAGGCCCCACAGCCGCAGCCGGACCAGCAGCCGGCACAGCAACCGCAGGACCTGCTCAAGGACCTGCTGGGCGGTGGGCTGGGCGGCCTGGAGGGAATCCTGAAGAAGCAGTAGCCGGCGGCGCCGGCGGTCAGCGCGGGCCCAGCATGTCCTCGGCCCGGACCCAGCGGTCGAACTCTTCGGCGCTCAAGAGGCCGAGATCCAGCGCCGCCTGTTTCAAGGAGGTGCCGTCCTTATACGCCTTCTTGGCGATCTTGGCCGCGTTGTCATAACCGATATGCGGGTTGAGCGCGGTCACCAGCATGAGCGAGTTTTCGACCAGCTCCCGGATGCGCTCGGCATTGGCCTCGATTCCAGCGACACAGTTGTCGGTGAAGCTCACGCACGCGTCGGTGATGAGCCGGATCGACTGCAACAGGTTGTAGATCATCACCGGCTTGAAGACGTTGAGCTCGAAATGGCCGCTCGAGCCGGCGACGGTGATGGTGACGTGGTTGCCCATGACCTGGGCGCAAACCATGGTCAGCGCCTCGCACTGGGTCGGGTTCACCTTGCCGGGCATGATCGACGAGCCCGGCTCGTTGGCCGGCAGGATCAGCTCGCCCAGGCCCGAGCGCGGGCCGGAGCCGAGAAAGCGGATGTCGTTGGCGATCTTCATCAGCGACGCGGCGGTCACGTTGAGCGCCCCCGACGCCTCGACGACGGCGTCGTGGGCGGCCAGCGCCTCGAACTTGTTGTCGGCGGTGCGGAAGGCCAAGCCGGTGATGGTCGAGACCTCTTCGGCGAAACGCTCGGCGAAGCCCTCGACGGCATTGAGACCGGTCCCGACCGCGGTCCCCCCCTGGGCCAGCTCCGACAGGCGCGGCAGGCAGGCCTCGATGCGGGCGATGCCGTACTCGATCTGCTTGGCGTAGCCGGAGAACTCCTGGCCCAGGGTCAGCGGCGTCGCGTCCTGGGTGTGGGTGCGGCCGATCTTGACCAGCTCGGCGAACGCTTTGGCCTTGTCGGCGAGCGTCCCGCGCAGGCGGCTGAGCGCCGGAATCAGCGCCTGGAGGATCTGCTCCACGGCGGCGATGTGCATGGCCGTCGGAAAAGTGTCGTTGGAGGACTGCCCGCGGTTCACGTGGTCGTTCGGGTGCACCGGATCCTTGGCGCCACGCTCGTGGCCCAGGATCTCGTTGGCGCGGTTGGCGATCACCTCGTTGGCGTTCATGTTCGACTGGGTGCCGGAGCCGGTCTGCCACACGACCAGCGGGAACTCGTCGTTGAGCTTCCCTGCCATCACCTCTCGCGCCGCCGCTTCGATGGCCTGACCCAACTTCTCATCAAGCTCACCCAGCGCCATGTTGGCCCGCGCCGCCGCCATCTTCTGGATGCCCAGCGCCCGCACCAGGGGGGAGGGCAGGCGCTCGTCGCCGATGCGGAAATTCTCCTTCGATCGCTGGGTCTGTGCGCCCCAATAGCGCTCGGCCGGCACCTCGATGGGGCCCATGGTGTCGGTTTCCGTGCGGCTCTTGGCGGTCTTCCTCATGGCGGCTTCCATCGCCGTCAAACAGGTTAACGGCG
>JBHICX010000225.1:0-4453 GCA_046759805.1 Kiloniellales bacterium
GCGATGGCGACGGCGCGCTTGGCGTCGTCCTGGCCGACGATGAATCGATCCAGCTCGGAGACGATCTCGCGCGGAGAGAACGCGGTCATAGGGCCTCGAGCACGATATGGCGGTTCGAATAGACGCAGATGTCGGCGGCGATCTGCATCGCCCGGTTGGCGATTTGCTCGGCGTCCAGGCCCTCCACGTCGAGCAACGCCCGCGCCGCGGCGAGCGCATAGGGCCCACCGGAGCCGATGCCGATCAGCCCGTCATCGGGCTCCAACACGTCGCCGGTGCCGGAAAGTATGAGCGAGTGCTCCTTGTCGGCCACCGCCATCATCGCCTCCAGCCGGCGCAAATACCGGTCGGTTCGCCAGTCCTTGGCCAGCTCGACGCAGGCGCGCGTGAGCTGCTTCGGATACTGTTCCAGTTTACCCTCCAGGCGCTCGAACAGGGTGAAGGCGTCCGCCGTGGCGCCGGCGAAGCCGACGATGACCGAGCCGTCGGCAAGCCGGCGGACCTTGCTCGCGGTCGCCTTCAACACGGTCTGGCCCACCGTCACCTGGCCGTCGGCGGCGACCACCACGCGCCCGTCCTTGCGCACGGAAAGCACGGTGGTGCCGTGCATCGGGCCGAAAGTCTGTTTGGGCATCGACGATCCCGGGTGAAGGTGCGACGGCGCCAGGCGCGGCGCCAACGGTGTGGGCTAACGATGTGGGGATTCCGGCCCCTTGGTCAAGACCGCGCCGCCGCCCTGGCACGCCAATACCCTGGCGGTGCCGCGGCGTTCCTGGTAAAACCCGGCGCCGACGAACAACCAGCTAGCAGGCCCCTCATGAGCAAGGTGAGAGCCATGCGCGCGGACCCGGCGGCAGCCGCGCCGCGGCGCGCCAGCGTCGAACGCAACACCCGGGAGACCCGGATCCAGGTCTCGGTGGACCTGGACGGGACCGGCCGCTACGACGTCGCCACCGGCATCGGTTTCCTCGACCACATGCTGGAGCAATTCTCGCGCCACAGCCTGATCGACCTTAACGTCCGTGCCGAGGGCGACCTGCATATCGACTTCCATCACACCGTCGAGGACACGGCGCTGGTCATCGGCGAGGCGGTGTCCAAGGCGCTCGACGAGCGCCGGGGCATCCGCCGCTTCGGCGACGCGCTGATCCCGATGGACGAGACCCTGACCCGGGTGGCGCTCGATTGTTCGAACCGGCCCTATCTGATCTGGAAGGTCAGGTTCACCCGGCTGAAGCTCGGCGAGATGGACACCGAGTTGTTTCAGCAGTGGTACCAGGCCTTCGCCCAGGCCGCCGGGATCACCCTGCATGTCGAGAACCTGTACGGCGAGAACAACCACCACATCGCGGAGTCCTGCTACAAGGGGCTGGCCCAGGCGCTGCGCCAAGCGATCGCGCGCGATCCGCGCCAGGCCGATGCGGTGCCCTCGACCAAGGGTGTGCTGGGCGGATCGCTTTGACCGTCGCCATCGTCGATTACGGCTCGGGCAATCTGCGCTCGGCGGCCAAGGCGTTCGCGCGCGCCGCTCGCCTCGGCGACCCGCTGCGCTCGCGCGCAAGCGCGGCGAGAGCCTCCGGCGGAGCCAGGGCCAGCGAAGGCGCGGTTGAGGACGCCGTGCTGGTGACTGCCGAGCCGGAGCGCGTCGCCGGCGCCGACCGGGTGGTGCTGCCCGGCGTGGGGGCGTTCGCCGACTGCAGGGCCGGGCTGTCGGCGCTCGACGGCATGGACGAGGCGCTTGAGGAGGCGGTGATCCGCCGCGGCCGGCCGTTCCTCGGCATCTGTGTGGGCATGCAGCTGATGGCGCGGGTCGGCCGAGAGCACGGCGCCCATGACGGCCTCGGCTGGATCGACGGAGAGGTGGTGCCCATCGAGCCCGGCGACGCGCACCTCAAGGTCCCGCATATGGGTTGGAACGAGCTCCAGATGGCGCGCAACGACCACCCGGTATTCGCCGGCATTGCCGACGGCGTGCACGCCTATTTCGTGCATAGCTACCGTTTCGTCTGCGCCCGCGCCGCCGACCTCGTGGCCACGGTCGATTACGGCGGATCGATTACCGCGGCGATCGGGCGCGACAACCTGGTCGGCACCCAGTTCCACCCGGAGAAAAGCCAGGCCGCCGGGCTTCGGGTCATCGCCAACTTCCTCGCCTGGCGCCCGTGACGGCCCCAGGGACGGCCAGCGAAAGCCCGCCCGATGATCCTGTACCCGGCGATAGACCTCAAGGACGGCGCCTGTGTCCGGCTCGAACGCGGCGCCATGGACCGGGTCACCCTGTTCAACCCCGACCCGGCGGCCCAGGCCCGGCTGTTCGCGGACGCCGGGTGCCGTTGGCTGCACGTGGTCGACCTGGACGGCGCCGTGGCCGGCCGGCCGGTGAACGCCGGGGTGGTGGAGGCGATGCTGACGGCGGTCGATGTGAAAGTGCAGCTTGGCGGCGGCATTCGCGACCTGGCCACCATCGAGCGCTGGTTCGCCGCCGGGGTGACGCGGGTGGTCCTCGGCACCGCGGCGCTCAAGGATCCGGAGCTAGTGCGTCGGGCCTGTCAGCACTACCCCGGCCGCATCGCGGTTGGGGTCGACGTGCGCGACGGCCTGGTCGCGGTGGAGGGCTGGGCCGAGACCTCTAGCCTGAGCCCCTATTCGCTGGCCCGGCGCTTCGAGGACTGCGGCGTGGCGGCGCTGATCTACACCGATATCGCCCGTGACGGCATGAAGGTCGGGGTCGACGTGGCGGCCACGGCGGCGCTGGCGCGGGCCGTCGCCACGCCGGTGATTGCCAGCGGCGGCGTCGCAAGCCTCGAGGACCTGCGGGCGCTGAAGGCGGAAGAGGCGGCCGGCATCGCCGGGGTGATCTGCGGCCGGGCGCTATACGACGGCGGCCTCGACCTCAAGGCGGCGCTCAAGGTGCTGGGCGAAGGGCCGGCGGCGCGATGCTGAAGACGCGCATTATTCCTTGTCTCGACGTCAAGGACGGGCGCGTGGTGAAGGGGATCAACTTCGTCGATCTCAGGGACGCCGGCGACCCGGTGGAACAGGCCCGGGTCTACGATCGCGAGGGCGCCGACGAGCTGTGCTTCCTCGACATCACGGCGAGCCACGAGAACCGGGAGACCATCTACGAGGTGGTGGAGCGCACCGCCGAGCAATGCTTCATGCCGCTCACCGTCGGCGGCGGCGTGCGCAGCCTGGACGACATCCGGCGGCTCTTACTGGCGGGCGCTGACAAGGTCTCGATCAACACCGCCGCGGTGGCCGATCCCGAACTGGTCGGCGCCGCCGCCCGGAAGTTCGGCCGCCAGTGCATCGTGGTGGCCATCGACGCCAAGCGGCACGATTCCGGCGGCTGGCGGGTGTTCACCCATGGCGGAAGGCGGCCGGCCGGGCTCGACGCCGTGGATTGGGCGCGCCGGATGGCCGAGGCGGGCGCCGGCGAGTTCCTGCTCACCTCGATGGATCGGGACGGGACCGGCCGCGGTTTCGACCTCGCGCTCACCCGGGCGGTGGCCGACCAGGTGCCGGTGCCGGTGATCGCCTCGGGCGGCGTGGGCACGCTGGATCACCTGGTCGAGGGCATCCGCGACGGCCATGCGAACGCGGTCCTGGCCGCCTCGATCTTCCATTTCGGCGTGCATTCGATCGCCGAAGCCAAGGCGCATATGGCGGCCGCCGGGCTCGCCGTCCGGCCGCCGTCGTGACCGGTGACGCGCCAGGCGGTTTCTGCTAGGCAGAGGCGATCCGCAAGGGGAGGCGCGCCATGGCCAAGACGCCGCCGCGGGAGTCCGATGCCAGGATATTGGACCGGCTGTACGCGATCATAGAGAGCCGGCGCGGTGCCGATCCCGCGACCTCGCGCACGGCAAGGCTGTTCCGGCTCGGCACCAAGGGGATCGCCCAGAAGCTCGGCGAGGAAGCGGTGGAGACGGTGCTCGAGGCCGAGCACGGCGCCCGGGAGAAGCTGGTCACGGAAAGCGCCGACTTGCTCTACCACCTGCTGGTGCTGTGGGCGCATCGGGGGGTGAGGCCCCAGGAGGTGTGGGCGGCGCTGGCGGACCGCATGACCCCGTCCGGCGTCGCCGAGACCGCGCCACGGGCGAAGCAATAAAAAAGCAGGGGGAGGCAGCCATGACCTATGACGCCAACAACGTGTTTGCCAGAATCCTGCGAGGCGAGCTGCCCTGCTCCAAGGTCTACGAGGACGACTACGTGCTCGCCTTCAAGGACGTCAACCCGCAGACCCCGGTCCACGTCTTGGTCGTCCCCAAGGGCGCCTATGCCTCGATGGACGACTTCTCTGAAAAGGCGACCGACCGGGAGATCGCCGCCTTGATCCGCGCCGTCGCCCGGATCGCCCGCGACCTGGGGGTGGTCGACAGTGGCTATCGCATCCTCGCCAACCACGGCCGGGACGGCCGCCAGGAAGTGCCGCACTTCCACGTGCACCTGTTCG
>JBHICX010000226.1:0-4448 GCA_046759805.1 Kiloniellales bacterium
TCACCACCGCCTACCGGGTCCGGCCCGACGTGCTGCTGTTCGAGTTGTTCCCCTTCGGGCGTCGCCGGCTGCGCTTCGAGATCGACCCGCTGCTGGAGCACGCGCGCGCCGCCGGGCCGCGGCCGCTTGTCGTCTCCTCCATGCGCGACATCCTGGTCACGCCGAGCAAGGCCGGGCGGGTCGAGGAGATCGTCGAGCTGGTGGCGAAGCATTTCGATCTGGTGCTGATCCACGGCGACCCGACGTTCATCCCGTTCGACAGCACCTTCCCGGCGGCGGTCCAGATCGCCGACCGGCTGCGCTATACCGGCTACGTGGTGGAGCCGCCGGCTATGGGGAGCGACGGCGCGACGGGGCTTGGCGAGGTTCTGGTTTCGGCCGGCAGCGGGGCGGTCAGCGAGCGGATCTTCGAAGCCGCTCTGGAGGCCCGGGCGTTGAGCCGCTTGGCCGATGTTCCATGGCGCGCCCTGGTCGGGCACAGCCTGCCTGAGGCGAGCTTCCGGCGGCTGCGCCGGCGCGCGCCCGACGGGCTCATCGTCGAGCGCGCCCGGCCCGACTTCGCCAGCCTGCTCGCCGTCTGCCGCCTGTCGATCTCGCAGGGCGGCTACAACACCGTGATGGAGGTGCTGCAGGCGGGCGCGCCGTGCGTCACGGTCCCCTTCGCCGGCGGCATCGAAACCGAGCAGACCTTGCGCTGCCGCCTGCTGGCCCGGCGCGGCGTGCTGCAGATGGTGGCCGAGGACAGCCTGTCGCCGGACCGGCTGGCGGCCGCCGTGGCTGCCGCCCTCGACGGACCGGCGGCGAGCGCCGCCGGCATCGCCACCGACGGACTGGAGTGCAGCACGGCGCTGGTCCTGGAGGCGCTGCGCGCGCATCGGGCGACAGCGTTCGCGGCCCCTGCGCCGAGCCGACAAATCGGGTAATCTAGGGTATGCCGACAGCGACCAGCTCAGCCACCGGAGCCGCGATGCCGATCCCCGCGCGCAGATGTGAGTCCCCGCCCTGCGGCGCCAGGGGCTGGCAGGACCTGGACCGGGAGCTCGACGCCTGGGCCGCCGCCGGTCGAACGGCCACGCTGTGGTGGCGCGACGACGACGCGGTCACCGCGACGCCGGCGCTCGAACGGCTGCTGGCGTTGGCCGAGGAGCTGGAGACGTCGCTGGCGCTGGCGGTGATCCCGGCGCGCGCGGACCGATCTCTGTCGCGCCCGCTGGCGCAGGGCCGGCGGGTGGTGGTCTTCCAGCACGGCTTCGCACACGTGAACCACGCGCCGCCCGGAGCCAAGAAGGCGGAGCTCGGACCACACCGCCCGTGCTCCGTGATGCGCCAGGAACTCGCCGCCGGCAGGGCGCTTCTCGAGCAGCTTTTCGGTGGGCCGGGCGGCGTGCCGATGCTGCCGGTGCTGGTGCCGCCCTGGAACCGTATCGATTCGGCGCTGGTGCCCGAGCTTGGCGCGATCGGGTTCGGCGGCCTGTCCGGGTTCGCGGACCGCCGTTACGCTACGGGTGACGGGCCGGTCAGGGTCGACACCCATGTCGACATCGTGGACTGGCACGCCCGGCGCTCTCGCGGTCGGCCGCCGTTCGTCGGCACGCCGGCGGCGCTCGGCGCCGTGGTCGAACAGCTGGCGGCGCGGCGCACCGGGCGGGCGGATCCCGACCGGCCGACCGGCCTTCTTACCCACCACCTGGTGCTGGACGAGGCCGGCTGGGCGTTCACCGCCGAGCTGGTGCGCCGCAGCGCCGGCCATGGCGGCGCCCGCTGGCTCGACCCGCGCCAGATCTTCGCCACGGCTGCCGCGGAGCCGCCGCCATGAGCTTGCACCGCTACCCGATGAAGGCACTTGCCGGCGATTATGCGCGGGCCGGGGCGGGGATGACGGTGGCGCTGGGACCGCTGTTGTTCGTCACCCCGGGCCCTGTCATGATCGGCTTGCTCGGTGGCCTGGCCGCGCTGTTCCTGGTTTTCGGGTTGCGCACCTGGCGGCGCCACATGACCCTGGTCGAGGTCACGGAACAGGGCATCACCACCGAAGCGTCCCCGCTCCCGGCGCCGCGGGTCTCTATCCCCTGGCGCCGCCTTTCCGGCCTGAAGCTGAGGTACTACTCGACCCAGCGCAACCGCGCACAGGGCTGGCTGCAGATGGGTCTCAGCGCCCGCGACCGGACCCTGTGGCTCGATTCCGGCCTCGACGGCTTCGAAACCGTGGCCCGCCGCGCCGCCGGTGCGGCGCTGGCCAACCGGGTGAGCCTCGGTCCGACCACGGTCAGCAACCTTGACGCCCTCGGAATCATGGTACCGCCCGAGTTGCAGCCGGTCGAAGGTAGCGGGGCGCGGCGATGACCGATCTCATCAAGGTCAACGACCTGGAAGTCGAGTTCGTCCTGCCGGAGGGCCGGGTGGAGGCGGTCAGGGGCGTTTCGTTCCGTATCCGGCCCGGCGCCACCACGGCATTGGTCGGCGAATCGGGCGCCGGCAAGTCGGTGATCGGCCAGGCGATCATGGGCATCCTGCCAAAGACCGGACACATCGTCGGCGGCGAGATCCTGTTCGCGGACCCGAACCGGTCCGGCGAGGTCACCGACATCGCCAAGCTCGACCCCGACGGCGCCGCCATGCGCGCCATCCGCGGCGGCCGCATCTCGATCATCTTCCAGGAACCGATGACCTCGCTGTCGCCCCTGCACACGGTCGGGGATCAGGTGAGCGAGTGTTTGCGCCTGCACCGCACGGTCGGCTCGCGTGAAGCCTTGGAGCTGAGCGCCGACATGCTGCGCATGGTCGGCTTCCCGGAGCCCGACCAGGCCCTCAGGAGCTATCCGTTCGAGCTCTCGGGCGGGCTCAGGCAACGGGCGATGATCGCCATGGCCCTGGTGTGCCGGCCGGCGCTGTTGATCGCCGACGAGCCCACCACCGCGCTCGACGTCACCATCCAGGCGCAGATCCTCAAGTTGATCACGGACCTGCAGGCCCAGTTGGGGATGGCGGTGCTGATCATTACCCACGACCTCGGCGTGGTCGCCAACATGGCCGAAGAGGTGGTCGTGGTCTACCACGGTCGGGTCATGGAGTCAGGCACGCTCGACGACATCTTCCGGGCGGCCCGGCATCCCTATCTTCGGGCCCTGTTGCGTGCGGTTCCGCGGTTCCACATGGAGCCCGGCGAACGTCTGGTGCCGATCCGCGAGATCACCCACCAGCCCGGTTTGTTGACGGCCGCCAAGGAGCCGAGGCTGGAGGCGGCGGACGGCACCCGGCCGCTTATCGAGGTGCGTAATCTTACCAAGACGTTCCGCATGCGCGACAATTTGTTCCGGTGGCTTTGGGTCGGGTCGGCGGAGGTGTCGGCGGTTCGGGACGTGAGCTTCGAGATTCCTCGCGGCGAGTGCCTGGGGCTGGTGGGCGAGAGCGGCTGCGGCAAGACCACGGTCAGCAAAATGCTGATGCGGGCGATCACCCCCGATGCCGGCGAGATCGTCTTCAATGACCGCGGCCGGGCGGTCGACGTCCTGGCCCTCGACAACAAGGAATTGATGGCGTTTCGGCGCAAGATCCAGTTCATCTTCCAGGATCCGTACGGCTCGCTCAATCCGCGCATGACGGTGTTCGACATCATCAGCGAGCCGCTGGTGATCCACGACATCGGCGATGCGGAGTCGCGCATCGAGGCGGTGAAGGAACTGATGCGCATCGTCGGGCTGGACGTGCGCCATCTGCGGCGCTATCCGCACAGCTTCTCCGGCGGCCAGCGGCAACGTATCGGGATCGCCCGGGCGCTGGCGCTCAAACCAGAGTTGTTGATCTGCGACGAGCCGGTGTCGGCCCTCGACGTGTCGATCCAGGCACAGATCCTCAACCTCTTGAAGGACCTGCAGGAGGCGCTGGGCCTCACCTACCTGTTCATCTCGCACAACCTCGCGGTGGTCGATTACATCGCCGCGCGCATCGTGGTGATGTGCCAGGGGCGGCTGGTCGAGTCGGCGCCGCGCGAGGTCTTGTTCGAGCGACCGCTGCACCCGTATACGCGCGCCCTCCTGGCGGCGGTGCCGGAGCCGAACCCGGAGCGCCGGCTGAACCTGACGGCGCTGATGGAGGGCAAGGCCTCGATCCCCTCCGAATGGCCGCACCCGTTCACCGACCTCGGGGGCGTGGACGGCGCCCGGCAGCCCACGCTGATCGACATGGGCGGCGGCCATTTCGTGCGGGCGCTCGAACCCCCCGCGTCTTTCGGGGCCGACTCATGAACCGTGCATCCCCGCGTAGCCGGGCGGCCGCGCTGGGCGCCGTTCTTGCCCTCCTGGCCGCCGGCGGGGCCGGCGCGGTGGAGCTGGTCGAGACCCCATACCTCAAGGACGAGGTGGCCGCCGGTCGGCTGCCCCCGGTCGGCCGCCGCGTGCCCATGCGGCCGAGCGTGGTCGAGTTCAGCGCCCCCGACCGAACCATCGGCC
>JBHICX010000227.1:0-4396 GCA_046759805.1 Kiloniellales bacterium
TACATCGCCAACAACCTGCGCTTCACCCTCGACCGCGAGCCCGACAACGCCCGCGCGGCGGCGCTGTTGGACGAGGTCGAGGACCAGGACCCGGAGCAGGCGCTGGTTTCCACCCTGGCCTTGGAGAAGGAGATCAACACCTTCTTCCGGCTGCACAGCCCGACGGTGATCGCCCGGCTGCGCCAGGCCTTCCCCGACCTGCCGGACGACCCGGACCCGAAGACGGTGTTCCTGAAATTGCGCGAGCTGAGGAACCATTGGTGAGACGGGCGGCGGGCCGGGGGCGCGCCGCGCCGGTGAGACGCAACCCATGTGCGGACGCTATTCGCTGACCACGCCGGTGGAGGCGGTCGGCCGGCTGTTCGCGGTGGCCGAACGCCCGAACCTGCCCCCGCGCTACAACATCGCGCCGAGCCAGGAAGCGCCGGTGGTGCGGACCCATGAGGCCGGGGGCCGCGGGCTGGCGCTGATGTGCTGGGGGCTGATCCCGTCCTGGGCCAAGGAGGCCCGGGTCGGGTACAAGATGATCAACGCCCGGGCCGAGACAGTGGCACAAAAGCCGGCGTTCCGCACCGCCTTGCGCCACCGGCGCTGCCTGGTGCCGGCGGACGGTTTTTACGAATGGCGCAAGCTCGGCAAGTTGAGGCAGCCCTACCGAATTACGCTCACCGATGGCGGGCCGTTCGCCTTCGCCGGGCTGTGGGAACGCTGGCGGGCGCCGGACCGGCAGCTGGTCGAGAGCTTCACCATCATCACCACCGAGGCGAACCGGCTGCTGCGGCCGATCCATGACCGGATGCCGGTGATCCTGGATGCGGCCGACTACGAGGCCTGGCTCGATACCGGCGGGATCGCGCCGGACGAGGCGGCGCGGCGGTTGCGCCCCTATCCCGCCGCCGGTCTCGCCGCCTTCCCCATAAGTACTCGGATCAACAGCCCGAGGAACGACGACCCGGCCTGTATCGTCCCGCTCGAGGGCCAGGCCGCGGCGGGATGAGCGGAGGACCACCCGTGGCCGAACAACCCAGGCGGGTCCTGATCGCCGCCTTCGACGGCCTCAGGCCGGACATGGCCACACCCGCGCTGATGCCGAACCTGACCGCCTTTGCCGGCGCCGGCGTGCGCTTCTCGGCGAGTCGCTCGACCTTCCCCACCGAGACCCGGGTCAACCAGTCGGCCCTCATTACCGGCTGCTATCCGGCGCGCCACGGAATCGTCGGCAACAAGTTCCTCGACCCGGCGGCGTCGCCCGGCAAGCTGTTCAATACCGGCGACGAAACCGAGCTGGCGGCCGCCGACCGTAGGCTCGACGGCCGGCTGATGGATGTGCCGGTGCTGGGCGAGGTGCTGGCCAGCCACGGCATGAGCCTGGCGGTGATCAGCGCCGGTACGCCGGGCGGCACCCGCATGCTGCATCACAAGGCCGAGCGGCTCGGCCACTTCCGGCTGGCGCTGCACCGCCCCGACGCCTCGGTGCCGGCCGACCAGATCACCGCGGTAATCGACCGGCTGGGGCCGATCCCGGAGCACCACATCCCGTCGCTCGGCTGGCTCACCTACACGACCGACGCCTACCTCGAACATGTGGAGCCGGAGCTGGCCCCCGAGGTCTCAATCCTGTGGCTGTGCGAACCGGACAACAGCTATCACTACCGCGGCATCGGGACGGCGGCGAACCTGGCGGCGATCCGCCATGCCGACGCCGAATTCGGCCGCATCATGGCGTGGCGCGGGGCCTCGGGGATCGGCGATCGGCTCCAGGTCATCACCCTGTCCGACCATGGCCAGCTGACGGTCTCCGGCCCGGCGGTCGATGTGGCGGGAGCGCTCGTCGAGGCCGGGATCACGGTCGGCGAGACGCTGTCGGATGCGGCGGACGCGGCGCTGGCGCTGGGCAACGCCGGCGGCATCTACGTGCGCGACTCGGACCCGGATCTCATCCAAGCCATCGTCCGGCTCTTGCAGCGCCAGCCCTGGTGCGGGCCGGTGTTCACCCGCACAGCGACGGGGACGCTCGCCCTCGACCAGGTCGGCGTCGAGCACCGGCGCGCCCCCGACATCGGCCTCGCGCTCAAGAGCGACGACGCGCCGAACGCACACGGCCTGCCCGGCGCATGCCGACACGATTCCCATTATCCGGTGGGGGGCGGGGTGCATGGCGGGCTGCACCGGATCGAGCTCGACACCTGGTTCGCGGCCGCGGGCGACGCCTGGCGCGAGGGCCACGTCTCGGCGCTGCCGGCCGGGATCGTGGACGTCATGCCGACGGTCCTGCATATCCTGGGCCTCCAGGTCCCCGGGTCGGTGCAAGGCCGGGTGCTGCACGAGGGGCTTCGGGCCGACACCCACGAGCCGCCGCCCGAGGCGCGGCGACAGACCTTCACGGCCGAGGGCTGGGACGGTTTTCGCGCCCATCTGTCGCTGAGCCGGGTCGGCGCCACGGTCTATCTGGATCGCGGCTGGGTCGATTGATCGGCCCAAGGTCGCGATTCAGGTGGCCCGAGGGAACCCGTAAGCGCGTGGTCTTCGCCTTCCAACTCATGGTGAGCCCTTTGCCTGACCCAGCGGGCTTGTCAAGGACAAGCCGCCGCAGGCGGTGGGCCTTCGGCCCATCCTTGGCAAGCCGGTTGGGTCGCGCCCGTTCGCAACCATGAGTTGGAAGGCGGCCTCGACGACATATCGAAGTTTTCACCATGGAACGTGGGCGCTAGGCGCCTATGATGCCGGCGTATCGACGGAAGGACCGATTGATCGATGATCCCACGCTATCGCCGACCCGAGATGGCCGCCATCTGGGCGGACGAGACCCGGTTGCGCATCTGGTTCGAGATCGAGGCTCATGCCTGCGACGCGCAAGCGGCGCTGGGTGTGATCCCGAAGGCGGCGGCGCGCGCCGTGTGGCGGCGCGGCGGCTTCGATGGCGCGCGCATCCACGAGATCGAGGAGGAGGTCCGGCACGACGTCATCGCCTTCCTTACCGAGCTTGCCCGGCATGTCGGGCCCGAGGCCCGCTTCGTGCACCACGGTATGACCTCCTCGGACGTGCTCGACACCTGCCTTGCGGTGCAGCTGGTGCGCGCGGCGGACCTCGTCACCGACGACATCGACCGGCTCATGGACGCCCTGCGGCAGCGCGCTCATGAGCACAAGGACACGGTCTGTATCGGCCGCAGCCACGGCATGCACGCCGAGCCCACCACCTTCGGGTTGAAGCTTGCTGGCTACTACGCCGAGTTCTGGCGTAACCGGGAGCGGCTCATGCGCGCCCGCGACGAGGTGGCGACCTGCAAGGTCTCGGGCGCGGTCGGCACCTTCGCCAACGTCGACCCGAGGGTCGAAGCCCACGTGGCCGAGAAGATGGGCCTTAAGGCCGAGCCGGTCTCGACCCAGGTGATCCCGCGCGACCGGCACGCGCTTTATTTCGCCACCCTCGGCGTCATCGCCTGCGGCGTGGAGCGGCTGGCCACCGAGATCCGCCACCTGCAGCGCACCGAGGTGGGCGAGGCGGAAGAGTACTTCGCCCCTGGCCAGAAGGGCTCGTCCGCCATGCCGCACAAGCGCAACCCGGTGTTGAGCGAGAACCTGTGCGGGCTGGCGCGGCTCGTGCGGGCGGCGGTCACGCCGGCGCTGGAGAACGTGGCGCTGTGGCATGAGCGCGACATCTCGCATTCCTCGGTGGAACGGGTGATGGCACCGGACGCCACCATCGCGCTGGACTTCGCGCTCGCCCGCCTGACCGAGGTGGTCGACAAGCTGATCGTCCATCCCGAGGCCATGCGCCGCAACCTGGCGCGGCTGGGCGGGCTGCACGACTCCGAGCGGGTCATGCTGGCGCTGACCGAGGCCGGTCTCAGCCGCGAGGACTCCTACCGGCTGGTGCAGCGTAACGCCTCGGCCGTGCTGCGCGGCGAGGGCGACTTCCTCAAGCTGTTGAAGGCCGACCCGGAGGTGGCCGAGGCACTACCGGCGGGCGCGCTCGAGGCCCAGTTCGACACCGCCTATCACACCAAGCACGTGGACGCGATCTTCGCCCGAGTGTTCGCCGACGGGTGATCGCTTCCGACAACCTTGCGTCGGGCCGTGGTTGGCATGGGTTTGCGCCTTGCTGGTATAAATGCCCGACGCGTGTCCTGGGGCCGAGGCGGTGAAGCCCGGCAGGCCGCGTGCACGGATTCGAGGGAGCATGACTAGAGGCACATGCGTCCCGGCCCTGGTGACGCTCGCCGCCCTGGTCGCGGGGCCACATGCGGCGGCGGCGCAATCGGGGCTCGAGGCGCCGACCCGGGCCCTGGTCGAGGCGTTTCAGGCCAATTGCCTGGCCAACCTCGCGGATCTCGGCCAGGTGCGCACGGCGGCCAGGACCGGGTTCTGGGAGCCGGTGCCGCCGAAGCTCCTT
>JBHICX010000228.1:0-4382 GCA_046759805.1 Kiloniellales bacterium
CTTGCCCTGGCGCGCCCGCCGCGCGAGCCGCGCTTCGAGAGGCCCTATTCCGGCTGGTACTGGCAGATCGCGGGAGCCGACCCGGCGGCGCCGGCGTTGCGCTCGCGCTCGGTGTGGGACCTCGATCTCGACTTCGAACGCGCGCCGGCCGGCGCCGGGGTTCGCCGGTTCGAGATCGACGGCCCGGACCGACAGCGGCTGCGGGTGGTGGCCCAGGACATCACCCTCGACCCGATGGAGGCGCCGCTCATATTCTCGATCGCCGCCGACCGGGCCGAGGTGGAGGCCGATGTCGCTGCCTTCAACGCCACCCTCGGCTGGTCATTGGGCGGGCTCGGCCTTGGCCTGGTGCTGGCGGTGTTGATCCAGGTGCGCTACGGCCTCAGGCCCTTGCGCCGCATCCGCACCGCGCTGGCCGAGATCCGCGCCGGCCGGGCCGAGCGCCTGGAAGGCGAGTTCCCGGCCGAGGTGACGCCCCTGGCCGAGGAACTCAACGGCCTCTTGGACCACACCGCCGAGGTGCTGGCCCGGGCCCGGACCCATGTCGGCAACCTGGCTCATGCGCTGAAAACGCCGCTCACGGTCCTTGGCAACGAGGCCGACGCGGCCGGCGGCCAGCTGGCCGAGACGGTCCACCGGCAGACCGCGATGATGCGCCGCCAAGTCGACCATCACCTGACGCGCGCCCGCACCGCCGGCCAAGCCCGGGTGCTGGGCGCCCGCACCGAGCTCAGGCCGGTCTTGGACGCCATCGCCCGTACCCTGGAGAAGATCCACGCCGAGCGCGGCATCGCCATGAGCCTGGACAGCCCGGCGGGGCTCGGCTTCCGCGGCGAGCGCCACGACCTCGAGGAGATGTTCGGCAACCTCATTGACAACGCCTGCAAATGGGCGCGCGGCCGGGTCCGCGTCGAGGCCTTCAGCGCGGCGGCGCCGGGGCATGGCGGCCCGCGGCTTATCATCCGGGTGGAGGACGACGGGCCCGGGGTGTCGGCGGCCGAGCGGGCGGCGCTGTTCGGCCGCGGCAAGCGGCTGGACCAGGCGGTGCCGGGCAGCGGCCTGGGCCTGGCCATCGTCCGCAACATCGCCGGCCTTTATGGCGGCGAGGTGGAGCTCGGCGACTCGAACCTGGGCGGCCTGCGGGTGACGCTCACCCTGCCGGGCCTGGCCGCCGGCCCACGCGCCGCGGGCACGGCAGCGTAGGCCGCACGACGACGCCCTCGCCCCGTCGCCGGCTTAGAGCATGTACTCATAAATTGACGGTCTGCTTCAGGAAGTCTGCTTCATGATGCGTAACAGACCTTTGGATGCCCCGCCACGTACTGCCGCTCTTGACCCACAGCGGACATATCGAAACGCATCGCTTCAACGGATCAGTTTCGGCAGTCGATAAAAAACTCGCAGGTAGGTATCCGAACTTCCCCGTTGATCTCCTTCCAGCTCAAATGGCGGCGTTGAACCATTCCCTTGCCCACACGGTGCACCTCGATAACAAGACGAGGCGGCTGCGTTCGCGTATCCGCGTCCAGCACGACGAAGAAGTTCCCTTGGTCGTGCAGCATGAACATCTCCTCTGGTGGGTAGGGTGGGTTATGGTTCTCTGTGGCGAACGGGCTCGACGAGATCTCTATGAAACGCTGCTGTACCTGGTATCCAGCCGTTATGTGGCGATCCCCGGAGAGCAATACGACCCCTTCGATGCCGTTGTCGTGGATGAAGTCAAACAGTCCGTTTCGCTCCCTCGTGAAGCTCCGCCAAGAGTCCGATTTTCCCGAGTTGGTCCACTGACTGCCACTGAGGAGAAACTTAAAGGTCGCATCGGACTCGGCCAGCTCCCGCTTCAACCATGTCAACTGTGCCCGGCCCAACATAGTCTTTTGTCCATCATCTTCCGAACCATTCGGCGATCTGTGGTAGCGAACGTCGAGCATGAAGAAATCCACATCGCCCCAGGAGAGCTTGAAATAGACACCGGGATCGGAAGGCTGGCCGTAGGACGGATTGGCCCAAAGTTCTTTGAAGGTGTGCAGCGACCGTTGCTTCCCAGCAACCGTCCCGTCGCTATCGTCACCGGCGTAGTCCCAGTCGTCCCAGATCGCTAGCATCGGCGTGGCAGCCATAAGCTGCCGGTAGGGGGACAGCCGGCGGTGCCAGTAGTACATGCGACGCTGGACCTCGGGTTCCGTGGATCCGGCGTAAACGTTGTCGCCCAGATGTAGGACGAAATCGATGGGAACGCTCGCGAGAGCCGTCCATGCCTCCATGACAGATGTCTCGGACCGCTGTAGGTGTTTTTCGAATTCACCAATGCAGGAAATCACAGCGAAGCGGAGGTGCACCTTGGAGCCTTCGGTCGGGGCGGTGACGAAGGAATGAGGCGAACCGGCGTCGGACTTCCCATCAAGCGTCGTTTTGTAGAAGTATTGCGTCGCCGGTCGTAGGCCCGACACCTGGATGACACCCATGTAATCGGTTTCGGCGGTCAAGTCGGGCCCGGTAACTGCTCGTCCCTCATGCAGGTCGGCAGCCTCCCCCACGATCACTCCTCCGGTGGTTGGCGCCGAGGCCTTAATCCAGATGCGTGCCTTCTCCGGCCCGACATAGCCGAGCATCGGCCCAAGTTCGACGATTGACGAAACCTCGCCGGCGCTTGCCTTCCATTCGAACGCGCTCATAACGAGCAGTATCGGCAATAAGCTTTTGAAAGCGATGTGGCGAATTATGTCGAAGCCTCCGTCGCCGAATCCGATCATTGCGTGCCCAATTACAACCCCACCCGCGCCCAATTCTGAGCTGACCCAAAGGGCTTAGGGCCGCCTGATATCTCAAAGTCACGGCACCAAATAGTGTCAGATTGTCTGCTCGCGATGTAAAGCGCAAACTCGAAAACAGGCGATGAGTTTCGGGTCGTCGAAGATGCCACTCCCAACCTAGGCTAGACCTTGCCACATTCATCCTTGGGTCCGGTTCTGGCTAATCTGCGACGTAGATGACGGTCCGCCGGAACGTCCGATCTGGGAAGGAACCTGGACATTCGCACGTTAATGCCAACCGGGTGCAGGTTTATGAGTACATGACCTAGTCCAAGCGATAGACGCGGGCGGCGTTGTCGCGGCCGATCTTGGCCGCGACCGGGGGCGGGAGCTGGGCCAGGATCGACCAGGTCTCAGAGAACGATTGGGCGCGCTTGCGCCGCCGTTCGACGGGGCCGATGAACTCGTCGGCGCCGATCATCAGGCGATCTTGGTAGTCCGTGATGAAGGTCCGCCAGTCGCGGTGGATGCGCATCTGTTGGTCCACGATTCGGTTGGGCATGGGGCCGCCGCCGCCCACCTGGCCCACGCGCGCCTCGACCCGGAGCGCCAGATAGAGGTTGGGGTGACGATCGAGCAGCCGGCGCAATAGCCCGAGGCGCATCTGCCCCACGTTGTCCCAGCCGATGTGCTGCCAGACGATGCGGGCCTTCCGGTTGTGCCCGAGCAGCCGCTCCAACGCCGCTATCGTGGGCTCGATCACGCGCGGGTTCGCCCGGCACGCCCGAAGCAGGTTGTCGGGTGTGCGCACGGGCGTCTCCACCGCCTCCATATGGATGTCGATCGGCACGTCGCGACGCGCCGCGATGTCGGCCAGCGTGAGGAACAAGGGATGGTCGGCCGGCGCCACCTGGAAGGAGTGGCCCTCGGCCATGCACAGGTGATAGGAGATCATCTCGCCGAAGCCCTTGGCGCCGTCCTCGAGCAGCTCCTCGGCCCGGGCCTCGAAGCGTCGTTGCAGCGCGGCAGGCACGTGATCGGGGTCGGTCTCCTGAATCATCGGGCCGAGGATGGCGCCGCCTGCCATCAGGAACAGCCGGCCGGGGTGCCCGCGCACGGCTTCCCGCATGGCGCGGTAGACCGCCTCACCGGACTGGCGGCCGGCGGGCACAGTGACGATCAGCGCCTTTTCGACCCCTTGGCGGTCCATCTTGATCACCAGGTTGTCCGCGGCCGTGGCGAGGCTCGCCGCCTCATCCCCCGGCCCACCGCCCGCGAAGGGCCGCCGCCCGCCCGGCGCCATGACCGCATCGAGCCCCTGCGGATGTAAGTGCATGTGGGTGTCGATGTAGCGGCTGCCGGCCGACGCGGCTTCGAGGCCTAAGATAACCCAGGCACCCACGGCAAGTCCGGCCAGCGCCCTCCTCGGAACCATGCGCCGCTCAGGTCGACCGACGAGTTCCGGCGCCGGCGTAAAATCAGTTCCTTGCCTCGTATGATTCGCGCAATAGTAGGAGATCAAGACCTGACCCCATACTTTATACGTGGCCGATCCGGGATCGGATATCCGGATCATACTAGCGGTCCTTGATCTTGACCCGTCCCGCTCCCCCACCCGGCCACCCATAG
>JBHICX010000229.1:0-4378 GCA_046759805.1 Kiloniellales bacterium
GACCGGCCCGCGCCTTGGCTGTTCCCTAGCTTGACAGCGATCAAGAAATCGTAAGGCCGCTGCGGTTTAGCGCAAGCCTCGGGCCGCCGCAACCATGCTGCGCCTTCGAGCCGCCGGGCCGGCCCGGCGGGTCAATCCCTCAAGGTCAACGCCGCCTCGACCTGGTCGACGCCGAGGCCGGCGAGGTCGGGGTGCTGGAGGATGCGGACCGCCGGGCCGGCTTGCGCGCACAGCGCCGGGTCGGAGGCATCGGAGAACAACACCAGCGACGGGCAACCGGCCGCCGCGATCAGGTGCATCGGCCCGGTGTCGTTGCCGACGGCGCCGGCGGCGCCGCGGGCCAGCACCGCCACCTCGGCGTGCGAGGTTAGCCCGGCCAGGTCGCGGCAGCCGGGCGCTGCCCCGGCGATGCCGGCAAGCAGCGCCTGCTGGTCGGCGCCGCCAATCAGCACCGGCTCGACGCCGCGCTCGATAAGCCGGCGAGCGAGCCCGGCATAACGATCGGCCGGCCAGCGCTTTTTCGGTCGGTGCCTGGCGCCGCCCGGCACCAGGAGCACGTAGCGGGACCCGAGATGAAACCGCGAAACCTCGGCCTCGGCCCATCCGAGATCCGCCGGCGGCACCTCGGCGATTCCGGCAAGCCGCAGCTGCTCGGCCTGGCGGTCGAGGCTATGCATGGCATCGCGCCCTGGGTTGTCGTGCGGGTGCGAACACCCCTTTGCGATGCCCGACCACTCCGGCCGGCGCCCGGGGCGCAGGAGCTGGAAATAGGCGCTGCTGCGGCCCGAGGTCTGCACATCGTACACCCTTGTGAAGCGGCTGGCGCGCAGCCGCGCGCGCAACCGGAGCCAGCCGGCGACCTGCCACCAGCGCGGCCGGCGGTCGAGGAGCACGGCGTCGAAGTAGCCGGACTGGCGCGCCAGCTCCTCGAACGGGGCGGTGGTGAGTAGGGTTATGTGGGCCGCCCCGTGGTGCCTGCGGATGGCGGCGAATGGCCCCAGCGCCTGGACGAAATCGCCCAAGGCGCCGAGCTTGATGACCAGGATCCGCTCGGCCCCGCTCATGGTCCGTCGCTCGCCTCGGCGAAGCCTCCGGCGAAGCCAGGGCCGGCGGTCAGCAGCTCCCGGTACACCGCAATGGTGCGGGCGCACATCAGATCGCGGCCATAGCTGGCGCGTGCATGGGTGACCGCCTGCCGGGCCATCGCCTGGCGCATCCAGTCATCCAGGGCCAGCGCCCGGTCGATGGCTTGGGCCAGCGATTCGGCGTCCCCCGGCGGTACCAGCCAGCCGGTCTCGCCGTCTATCACGGTCTCCGCCGCGCCGCCATGCGCGGTGGCGATCAGCGGCCGTCCCATCGCCTGCGCCTCGACCGCCACCCGGCCGAACGCCTCCGGGTCGGTGGAGGCGGAGACCACCACGTCGGCCAGCAGGTAGGCGGCCGGCATGTCGTCGCAATGGCCGGCGATCCGCACCACCGGGTCGAGTCCGAGCCGGCTTATCCGCGCCTCCAGCTCCTGGCGATAGCCGGTGCGCCTCTGCTCGGCGCCGACCAGGAGGCAGCAAAGGTCGCGGTGGCCGAGCGCCGCGATGGCGTCGATCAGCACCGCCTGTCCCTTCCAGCGGGCGAGCCGGCCGGGCAGCATCACCACCGGCGCGTCCTCCGGCAGCGCCCATTCGGCCGCCAGCCGCCGCACCCGCTCGCTGGCGACGCGATCCGGATCGAAGCGGCCGAGGTCGATGCCGCGCGGGATCACCCGGATGCGCGCCGCATCGACGCGGTAGTTGGCCTGAATATGGGCGGCGATGAACCCGGAGTTGGCGATCACCCGCTCGCCGCGGGTCATGATCGAGTTGTACCAGCGCTTGGCCGGGTTGCCGAAGTTGTAGGTGCCGTGGAAGGTGGTGACGAAGGGGCGGCCGGTGCGCCGGGCCGCGACCCAAGCGCTCCACGCCGGGGCCCGGCTGCGCGCGTGCACGATCTCGACCCCGTATGCGTCGATGAGCCCGGCGAGCCGAAGGGCGTTCCGGGCCATCACCCACGGGTTCTTGGAATGCGCCGGCAGCGGCACGTGGGTCGCCCCGGCGCGCACCAGCTCCGCCACCAGCGGGCCGCCGCCGGAGGCTACGATCGCCGTGCCGCCGGCCGCCGTGAGCGCCTCGGCCACGTCGATCGTGCTCCGCTCCGCCCCGCCGGTGCCGAGCCCGGGCAGCACTTGCAGCACCACCGGCGCGCGCCCCTCCATCCCGGCGTGCCGCACAGGTTCCGGGCCATTCCTGCTCGTGTTACGGTCCGGCGACCCGCTCACCGTTTGCGCCCGTGGGTCTTAACCACTGTCCCGGTTCGAGGAAAGGAGCCCGTGCCTTGAGACCAGCCGACGCCACGCCGGCGCCCGCGATACTAACACGCGACGACGGCGCCACAATCGCCTACCACGCGACCGGCGCCCGGCCGGGGGGCGACCTGCCCGGCGTGGTGTTCCTCACCGGGCTGATGTCGGACATGACCGGCACCAAGGCGCTCGCCCTCGAGCGGTTCTGCCGCCACCGCGGCCAGGCCTTCCTGCGCTTCGACTACCGCGGGCACGGCGCCTCGTCGGAACGCTTTGAGGACACATGCGTGGGGGAGTGGGCCGACGACGCCATCGCCGTCATCGACCGCCTGACCGAAGGGCCGCAGGTTCTGGTCGGCTCGTCGCTCGGCGGCTGGATCATGCTGCTGGCGGCGCTGGCCCGGCCGGCGCGCGTGAAGGGCCTGGTGGGCGTGGCCGCGGCGCCCGACTGCACCGAGGCAATGTGGACCCGGATGGACGGGCAAGCGCGGGCGCGGATCGAACGCGACGGGGTCACCCATGTGCCCTCGCCCTACCACGACCAGCCCTACGCCATCAGCCGCCGGCTGATCGAGGAGGGCCGGCGCCATCTGGTGCTGGGTGCGGCGATTCCGATCACCTGCCCGGTGCGCCTGCTCCACGGCATGGCCGACGCCGACGTGCCCTGGGAGACCGCGATCCGACTGGCCGAGCGCATGACAGGCGCCGACGTGACCGTGACCCTGATCAAGCACGCCGGCCACCGGCTTTCGGAGCCGCCGGAGCTGGCCCGCATCGAGGCTGCGATAGCGGAGTTTGACGAGCGGACAACTCCTCTATCCTAATCGTCGGCGCGGGGGGCGCTACTGGACCACAGAGGCACAGAGACACAGAGAAATGACACTGAGAATAAACGACTGGCGCTTCGCGTCGGTCAAATACCACCTCTCCCGACCTAACTCTGTGCCTCTGTGCCTCTGTGGTGAGAGCAAGTTCCGATGCCAAGTCCAGGTGAATTCTTGCACCAACCTAGCGTCGGCGGCCGCGGCGGCGCGGTGCCGTCCGCTCGGCGGCCAGGATGGCCTCGAGCCCGGCCTTGTAGTCCGGATACTTGAGGCGCACCCCGAGCGTCTCCTTGATGCGTCGGTTCCGCACCCGCTTGTTGTCGCGGTAGAAGCTGCGCCCCATCGCCGATAGCTCGGCGTCCTCGAACCGTATGAGCGGCGGCGCCTCGACCCCGAGCAGCTTGCAGGCATAGGCGATCACGTCCGCCGGCGGCGCCGGGTCGTCGTCGCACAGGTTGTAGGCGCTGCCCGGGTCGGGCCGGTCCATCGAGGCGCGCAAGGCCGCCACCAGGTCGTCCACGTGGATGCGGCTGAACACCTGGCCCGGCTTGTCGATGCGCCGGGCGGTGCCGGCCCGCACCGCCTCGATGGCGCCGCGCCCCGGCCCGTAGATGCCGGCCAGCCGGAACAGGTGCACCGGCAGGCCGTGCTGGCGCCAGAGCCCGAGCCAGGCCCGCTCGGCGGCGAGGCGGCGACGGCCACGGGCGCCGGTGGGCTCGAGCGCGGAGGTCTCGTCCACCCAGCCGCCGCCGCGGTCGCCGTAGACGCCGGTGGTGGACAGGTAGCCCACCCAGCGCACGGCGCCGCGCTCGGCCAGCGTCGCCAGGTCGGGCCCGACACAAGCGATCACCGGATCGCCCTCGCGGTCCGGCGGCACCGCGCTCAGGATGTAGCCGGCGCCCATGAGCGGGCGCGGATCCGGGAACCCCAGGTCGCGGTCGAAGCGGGTGACCTCGATGCCCATGGCCGCCAGCGCCAGGCCCTTGTCCTGGCTGCGGGTGGTGCCGGCCACTTGCCAGCCCTCCGCCATGAGCCGGCGCGCCAGCGCCAGCCCGGTGTAGCCGAGGCCGAAGCAAAACAGGCGCGGCGGCGTGGCAGGGGGATCGGACATGGCGTCGGGCAACAGCGGCGATCGGCCGACTATGCGGCGGCACCGGCGACGTGACAAGCAATGACACCAGTTCGCGCATGAGCGGACTCGGGCCTCGCCCTTCGACAGGCT
>JBHICX010000230.1:0-4367 GCA_046759805.1 Kiloniellales bacterium
TCGCCACCGGCGCCGCCGACCTCGCCCATGCCACCAAGGCGGCGCTGCTGCCAGTGTTCCCGGTGCGCGAGCCCGAGGGGCACTATCGGGTGGTCATCGAGCCGCCGCTCGTGGTCAGGCGCGACCTACCGCGCCGCGAGGCCTCGGACCTGGCGCTGCGCGAGTACACGGCGCGGCTGGCGCCCTACGTGCTCGCCTATCCCGGCCAATGGCGGGGTTGGCTTCACCTCTGATTGTGGGGCCTCCTTAAAGATTCGACGGGGCCCGGCGGCGGAATCGGCGTATAGTCCGCAAGCGGTCAACGTGACAGGGCGGGGCGGGGAGACCGAGTTGCCGCAAACGCTAATCAAAGGTGCTGGCTCGGTGCGACAGCGCCGCCCGGATCGAGACAGGACCTCGAACGCGGATACGGCGGTCCCGGTCAAGCCGCTGGTAGCAAACGACCTCATCATTCTGGCGGCGTTGCCGGTATCCTTCGCCGTCGCCTGGACGCTACCGGCATCGCTCTTGCCGAGCCTTGCTCGCCTGTTTTCGCCGCTGGCGGCGCGCGCCCTCGCCACGCGCAACCGGTTGGTGATTGAGCGCATCGAACGCCTGGTGCGTGATCGGCCCTTGGCCTGTCCGCCGACGATGGTGGTCCGGGAGTTGATCTCGGGCCAAATCGAGGAATACCTGCAGGTGTTGCGGGAGCATCGGCCGCTCGGCTGGCACCCCGGCATGCGCCTCGAGGGCCGGGGTCATGTCGACGCTGCGCTGGAGCGCGGGTGCGGCGCGATTCTTTGGTTGGGCCACTTCTCGTTCTCCGCCCTGGTGACGAAGCAGGCGTTGCACCGGGACGGCATCGAGACCAGCCATCTCACCCATCCCAGCCATGGGTTCTCGCGCTCGCGCTTCGGGATGCGCTACCTCAATCGGGTGCGGATGCAGGTCGAGGACCGCTACCTGCGGGAGCAGGTCATGATCTCGCTGCACGGCTCGACCAGGGCCATGCGCGAGCTGCACCGCAGGCTGCGCGGAAACGGTGTGGTGTCCCTCACCGTGCGCGAACGGGCGCTGCGGCCCTCGAGCGTGCGGTTCCTCGACGGCACCATCAAGGTCGCGACCGGTGCCGCGGACCTCGCTTACGCCACCGGGGCGACGCTGTTGCCGGTATTCACGGTGCGCGAACCGGACGGGCACTATCGGGTGGTGATCGAGCCGCCGCTCGAGGTCAGGCGCGACCTACCGCGCCGGGAGGCCTCGGACCTGGTGCTGCGCGACTACGCGGCGCGGCTGACGCCCTACGTGCTCGCCTATCCCGGGCAATGGCGGGGCTGGATGCACGCCTGATACCCGGTCAAACCGCTGAATGGTTGGGCGCCGGGCCGGGCCGAGCGCAGCCGGTCCGGTTGAGCACCGATACCGCAGCCGCCTAGTCCGATGAAGGGCCGGCGCGGCCGCGGGTGGCCAACGCCCGGCCCTCGATCAACTGCCAGGCGATTAGGCCCGGCAGGCCGATCATCAGCTCACGCACCCGGGTCGCCAGCGATATCGAGAGCATGAGCTCCGGCGTGAGCCCCACCAGCGCGCCGAACACCATGAACCCCGCCTCCTGCGCGCCGAGTCCGCCGGGGATGGTGAAGGCGGCGCTGCGCGCCCCCGCCGCCAGGCTCTTCAGCATCACCGCCTCGACGACGCCGATCGGGGCGCCCATCAAATAGGCGGCGAGCCAGACCTCGCCGGCGAGCGCCAGCCGGGCGCCGAGCCTGAGCAGCACGGAACATGTGATGCGGACCGGACGGTCGTAGAGCGCCCGGATCGTCGCGTCCATCTGGTCGGCCTTGCCGGCGACCCGGTGCCAGAAGGCGCTGCCGCTCAACCTGGCGATGGTCCCAGAGAGGAAGCCGAAGGCACCGGCCCGCTGAATCGCCAGAAAGATGAAGAGGGTACCGGTGAACAGGACTAGGCCGAGGAACACGCCCACCATCAGAGGCGGATCGGGCTTGAGCCAGACCAAGAGGCAAAGGCCGATCAGCACCCACAGCACGATGCTGAGCGCCTGCACGGTCTTGTCCACGACGATCGAGGCGCCGGCGTCGGTCTCACGCACCCCCCGATTCATGACCAGCCGCGCCTTGACCAGCTCGCCGCCGATGCTGGCGACCGGCAGCAACCAGTTGACCGAGCCGCCGATCCATACGGCGTAAATGGCGGGGCCGATACGCGGCGCCCGCCCGGCGTCGAACAGCAGTCGCCATGAGATCGTACCGAGGACCAGATGCGGCAAGTAGATCACGATGAACAGGAGCATGCCCCAGCCGATCGAGGCCAGCGCGCCGCCCACCGTAGCGACGCCTTGCCATGCCACCAGGGCGGTCACCGCCGCAAGGCCGAGCAACATTCCTATGGTCGATGTCCTGTTCATTGCGACACGCGGGTTTCAGTCTGGGCGGGGAGGGTCGAGCGGCGGTCACACCCTAGCATAGGCGTTGCCGGGCCGTCACAGGGTTCCGGCGCCGCGAGATGTGACGGCGTCGATGTCCTCGGCGTCGATCACCGCGCATGCGGTGTCCTTATCGAATCCGGCGCGGGACAACGCGGCCAGGTCACGCTAGCGATGCCGGGCGCGTTCGCCAGCAAGCCGATAGGGGCCGAGGCGCCGCCGGCGGGCGAGCCCGCGTGCTGCCCTCAGCTCCGCCTCGTCGGCGCCGCCGGCAAGCGCGCCGAGCGCCTGCTCGATGACCTCCGGGGCCACGCCCTTGGCCGTAAGCCGGGCGCGGATGCCCCGCGTCGAGATGCCTCGCTCGACCAGCGCGGCGGCCCGCGCTTCGGCGTAGCGCCGGTCGTCGATGAGCCCGGCGCGGCCGAGCCGCCGCATGATGGCGCTCACGGCGGCAGCACCCTGCTTGCGATCGGTGCCGTGGGCGCGGGCCGAGCGCTCGACCCGGCGCATCAGCACCCGCTCAAGGTTGTCCGCCGAGCTGGCGGTCCGCCGCAGATAGGTGAGCGCCGCCCGCCAAAGATTCTGTTCGGTCGCCTTGTGCGGCCCCCTGCGGCCGGTCCGGCGTGGCCGCCCGTCGTGCATGCGCCACACCATGACACGGTGCCCACGGCGGCGCCAGGCGGACGGCTTGTCACGGCGCCAACGAAGGCGTATTGCTCAGCCGCACATGGAGGGCACGGCAAGACATGGCGAGCCGCCGTCGCCTCGCCGTTTCGTTCCTGCCGCCGGCGCCATGACCAGCCGGCGCCAACGCCGTCTGGCCGCCCCCATCGTCAAGGCCAACGCGGCGCGCATCGCCGAGGCGGCGCGCCGCCTGCGTGACGGCGGGCTGGTCGCCTTCCCGACCGAGACCGTGTACGGTCTCGGCGGTGACGCCACCAATCGGGCGGCGGTCGAAGCCATCTTCACGGCCAAGGGACGCCCGCGCCGCAATCCGCTCATCATCCACGTCGCCGATGCCGACCAGGCGTTGAGCCAGGTCGAGAGCGGGCCGCCGGCACGCCGACTGGCGGCCCGGTTCTGGCCCGGCGGCCTGACGCTGGTGCTGCGGCGCCGGGCCACGAGCTCGATCGCGCCGCTGGCCTGCGCCGGACTTCCGACCGTGGCCGTCCGGGTGCCGAGCCACCGGGTGGCCTTGCGGCTGCTCCACGCCGTCGGCCGGCCGCTCGCGGCACCCAGCGCCAACCGGTTCGGCGCCGTAAGCCCGACCACCGCCCGGCACGTCGCCCAGTCCCTTGGTCAGGCGGTGGCGCTGATCCTCGACGGCGGCCGGTGCCCCATCGGAGTGGAGTCGACGGTGCTCGATTTGAGCCAGAGGCGCCCGCGCCTGCTGCGCCCGGGGGCGGTGCCGGCGGAGGCGATCGAGGCCGAGATTGGCCCGATCGCGCGGCTCGAGCCGGGCCGGTCGCCCGGCCCCGCGCCGCGTTCCCCCGGCCTCATGGCCCGCCACTACGCGCCAGAGCTGCCGATCCGCATCGGCGTCACCGCGGTGCGGGCGGACGAGGCGCTGCTGGCCTTCGGCCCGGGGGCTCCGACCGGCGCCGCCGCGACCCTCAACCTTAGCCCGGCCGGCGACCTCGAGGAGGCGGCGCGCAACCTCTACCTCATGTTGCGCCGGGTCGACCGGCCGCCGTTTCGCGGCATCGCCGTGATGGCGATCCCCGAGGTTGGCCTGGGGCTCGCCATCAACGATCGCCTGCGCCGCGCCGGCGGCGCGAAATGATCGGCCGTGCCACGGCCGCCCTCGACGTGAACGGCGTCACCGATCCGGGACAGCGGCTCCCGGACTGAAAGCACTTACTGTTTGGTCGGAGCCAGCCCACGCCCCCACCCGGCCACCCCAAGCGTACGATGCCGTGGGTGGCCGGGCGGGGGCGTGGGCTGG
>JBHICX010000231.1:0-4361 GCA_046759805.1 Kiloniellales bacterium
GGTCAGGATCTGGCTCTCCCCTTCGGCCAGTGTCGCGTTGAGCCAGATCCCGACCCAGACGTTCCAGAGATCTGCTACCTTCGCGGCCATCTGCGCCTGCATCTGCGGCGAGCGCAGCTGTTCGAAAATCTGGTCGAGCACAGCGTCGGTTTACGGATCCGGTGTCGTCTGGCCGCGAATAAATGCTCGCATCTCCGACATTATCAGGTCCCAGTCAAAATCGACCAGCGAGATCAGCTGGCCGTCTTTCGATACTTCGAAGCCCGGTACGATTGACGTCAGGGCCAAGACGGGCGCTAGCGCCGCCTTTTCCTCTGGCGTATCCACCAGGTCACCGTCGAACCGGACGAAGTCGAAGTCTTTCAATGTCACGAAAATCGAGCCGTCGCCGCGATCTCGCTCCGTGACGAGATTGAAGCGGACTTGCGCCGTCCTGCCCTTCTTCAGCACGTTGGAGGTGACGGCGATAGTGGCCGGCGCCGGCCAGTCGAAGATCGGGGTCAGCGGCGCATCGGCGGCTTCGGCCGTTGTCGCCGTAGCGGCAACCGCAATGGCCAAGTGAGCCGCGAGGCACCAAGCCAAGGGCAGCAAAAGTCGCATTGGGAAGGTATGGTTTCGCACGATGTTAATTGTCTGCACCTTGTTCAGCACGAAACGGCGTCAAGCGAGACCGTAACACAACGCCGTTCGCCCTAAACCGACATTTCGCAGATAGCTTGCCATTGGGTCTCGACTCTACCCATCTCCGATGCGCTCTGCCAGTCCTTGCGACCTCGGGAATGGTCCCCAGCGACCGTTGTCTGGCAGCGCTCTTTACGGGTACACATCCTAGGCCCGGCGGTCATCTGGCGGCCGGCGCGACGGCGACCCGATCACCGTGGCGGCGGCGGATTTCCACCGCGGGCCGTTCCGGCCCGGCCGTGGAAATCGGGGACAACGATTGTGAGCCATGGTCGGCGCCGGACCGGGGCTGTGCATGGAATCGGGGATTATTGCGGCATCGCGTGCACAAGCCCAATCCGCCCACGCGTTGAACCGGCCAGAAGACTGGGCTTACACTGCACGCGGTATTGAGGTCTCACTCGTCATGTCTGAACCCGCGGGCACTCTGTTTCCCGATGCGCCGGAGGTGGCGGCCTCCGAGCCGCGCCATTCGACCGGTATCCTGCCTTCCCATGTCATCCGGGAGCTGGTGCGCGGGCGCGAGATCCAGGCGACCACCGACATCGAGGAAGATCAGATCCAGCCGGCCAGCATCGACCTTCGCCTGGGCCCGGTCGCCTATCGGGTGCGGGCGAGCTTCCTGCCCGGGCCGGAGGCTACGGTTAGCGACAAGATCGAGTCCCTGGGCATGCACCGGGTCGAGCTCGCCCAGGGCGCGGTGCTGGAGAAGGGCTGCGTTTACATCGTCCCGCTGATGGAGCATCTCAGGCTCGGCGCCCGAGTCTGGGGCATCGCCAACCCGAAGAGCTCGACCGGCCGGCTCGACATCTTCACCCGGCTGATCACCGACAACGCGGCCGAGTTCGACCGGGTGAGGGGCGGCTATGAGGGGCCGCTCTATGCCGAGATCTCGCCCCGGGCGTTCAGCATCATCGTGCGCCAGGGCTCGCGGTTGAACCAACTGCGGCTGAGACGCGGCTCGCACGCGTACACCGACAGCGCCTTGCGGCGGCTGCACGAGCAGGTCGGGCTCATCGACCGCGACCTCGGCCGCGACGACATCTCCAATGGGCTGCCGCTCACCATCGACCTCGAAGGCGATCCCGAGACCGGGCTCGTCGGCTACAAGGCGATGCCGCACACCGGGCTGATCGACGTGGACAAGGTCGGCCACTACGACGTCGCCGACTTCTGGCAGCCGATCACCGCCCAAAAGGCGCGCGGAATCATCCTCAACCCCAACGACTTCTACATAGTGACCTCGAAGGAGGCGGTGACCGTGCCGCCGGACCACGCCGCCGAGATGGTGGCTTACGACACGCTCGTCGGCGAGTTCCGGGTGCATTACGCCGGCTTCTTCGACCCCGGCTTCGGTCATGCCGCCGGTGGCGGCGCCGGAACCAAGGCGGTGCTCGAGGTGCGCTCGCACGAGGTGCCGTTCCTGGTCGAGAACGGGCAGATGGTGGGCCGGCTCATCTACGAGCGGCTGACCGAGCTTCCGGACAAGCTCTATGGCGCCGGCATCGGCTCGTCCTATCAGCGCCAGGGCCTGGCGCTCTCGAAGCAGTTCCGGGCCCCATCCGGTTAGGGGAGCCGTGGCGGCGGCGACATCGAAAAAGGTCATCTTCGCGGCGCTGGCGGCGAATGCTTTGATCGCCGCGACCAAGTTCGCGGCCGCGTCCTACACCGGCAGCTCGGCGATGCTGAGCGAGGCCATCCACTCGGTGGTCGACACCGGCAATCAATGGCTGTTGTTGTACGGGATGCGGCGCGCCGCCCGCCCGGCCGACACCGTACACCCGTTCGGCTACGGCATGGAGATCTACTTCTGGACCTTCGTGGTCGCGGTGCTGATCTTCGCCGGCGGCGCCGGGGTGTCGATCTACGAGGGCGTCAGCAAGCTCCAACACCCACACCCGGTGACCGACCCGGTCGTCAACTACCTGGTCCTGGCCGCCGCCATGGCCTTCGAGGTGGTCGCCTGGCGGATCGCCTTCAAGGAGTTCCGCAAGTCCAAGGGCCGCCTGGGTTACCTGGCTGCGGTGCGGCGCAGCAAGGATCCGACCGTGTTCACGGTGTTGTTCGAGGACACGGCGGCGGTGCTGGGGCTCCTGGTGGCGTTCGTCGGTATCGCGCTGGCCGACGCGCTCGACCTCGCGTTCTTGGATGCGGTCGCCTCGATCCTGATCGGCGTCATCCTGGCCGTCACGGCGGCGTTTCTGGCCTATGAAAGCAAGGCGCTGTTGATCGGCGAGGCGGCGCGCCCGGCGGTGGTCGCCGGCATCCGCAAGATCATCGCCGAGGAGCCGGGCATCCTGCGCTTGAACGAGCTGCTGACCCTGCATTTCGGCCCTGAGGACGTGCTGCTGACCTTGAGCGTCGATTTCGCCGACCGGCTGTCCTCGGCGCAGGTGGAAGCGGCCATTTCCAACCTCGAGGGCCACATCAAATCGACCTACCCGGAGATCACCCGGGTGTTCATCGAAGCCCAGAGCTGGCGCGCCCACAAACGAGCCGTGGAGAGGTCAACGGAGTAACGGGGTGTGGGGCCCATGGCCCCACGAAGAGCCGCGCGCAGCGCCTCGGCTACGCCGAGCGGGGCTGCGCCCTGCGCCCCGCTTTTTCTTGGGCCCCAAACCCCAATTTCATTCGAGGCGGTATTTCTCGGCTGCGCCCGGGGCCAGCGCCATGCCGTGGCCCGGCCGCTCGGGGATCAAGAAGCTGCCGTCCTCGTGGCCAGGCATCTCGACAAAAAGGTCCGGCGGCACCCAGTCGATGAACTCCGCCAGGAAGCCATTGCCGATGGCACCCAGCACGTGAATGGACAACTCATGCACGACGTGCGGCGTCACCCTGACCGGGTGTGCCGCCGCCAGCGAGGCGATCCTGAGGGTTTCGCTGAAGCCGTTGGCGCGGCAGACATCGGGCATCAAGTAACGGGCCGCGCGTCGCTCGATCAGATCCCGGAACTCGAAGCGGGTATAGTTGTTCTCTCCCGTCGCCACCGGAATGGCGATGGCCTCGGCGACCTCGGCGCAGGCCGCGTGGTCGTCGGCTAGCACCGGCTCCTCGTACCATACCAGGTCGAGATCCTGCAGCATCCCGGCCTGTCGGATGTTGCCCAAGACGTCGAGCTTCTGATTTACGTCCACCATCAATCCGATCCCGGCGCCGATCGCATCGCGTACGGCTTCCACCCGCCGTCGGTTGACCATCGGGTCCGGGTCGTGGACCTTCATCTTGTAGTAGCGGAACCCCCGGCTCACGTAGCGCTCCGCCTCCGCCACCAGGTGCTCAGTCATGTAGGCTGCCCATCCGCCGCTGCCGTAGGCCGGGATCCGGTCGGCCACCCCTCCCCATAGTTTGTAGAGTGGCAGATTGGCGGCTTTCCCCACGATGTCCCAGAGCCCGATATCCAGCGCGCTCAGCGCATAGGCCGCGACACCCTGCCGCTTGATGCCGCGATCGGCGCCGAACATCTCGCGCCACAGGCGGCCGACGAAGAGCGGGTCCTCTTGGAGCAGCAGGGGCTTCAGCCGCGTTTCCAGGTACACCTGGATCGCCTCGGCCCCGCCGCCGCCGAAGGCCAGGGTGTACCCGAGGCCGGTGAGGCCCTGGTCCGTGTGCAGCAACGCCACCACCAGCCTGTGCTCCGGGAACTCGAGCGCAATCGGCTCGACCGTGGGGATGCGCAAAAC
>JBHICX010000232.1:0-4346 GCA_046759805.1 Kiloniellales bacterium
ATCGCGCGCGCCTATCGCCAGGCGGGCGCCGAGGCGGTCGAGGGCTTCCGCAAGGTATTGCTGGGGATCATCGATCCGGCCGATCTCGCAGGCTTTGACGCCCCGTCGGGCCGCCGGCCCTAGGCGCGGCGCCTCGTAGGTTCCTATAATGCCGCCATGAACGCCGTGCACACCGATGAGCCGGCCCACATTCTCGTGGTCGATGACGACAAACGGCTGTGTGAGCTGTTGCGGCGGTATCTCTTGGACAACGGATTCCGGGTGACCACGGCGGCCGACGCCGCGCAAGCCCGCGCCAAGCTCGACAGCCTGGCCTTCGACCTGTTGGTGCTCGACGTCATGATGCCGGGGGAGAGCGGGCTCGAGCTCACCGAGTGGCTGCGCGGCACCGACCAGGTGCCGATCCTGCTGTTGACCGCCCGTGGCGAGCCGGACGACCGCATCGCCGGCCTCGAGCGCGGCGCCAACGACTACCTGGCCAAGCCGTTCGAGCCGCGCGAGCTGGTGCTGCGGATCAACTCGATGTTGCGCCTGGTGGCGATCGAGGGCGAGTCGCGTCCGCCGCCGGCGGCGATCCGGTTCGGCGATATCCGCTTCGACGTCGAGCGCCTCGAGCTCAGCGACGCCGACGGATCGGTTCGTCTGACCGGCGGCGAGGCCCGCCTGTTGTGGGCGCTGGCCGTGGCACCCGGCGTCATCCGGAGCCGCGAGGAGCTGGCCCGACAGTGCGATACGGCCGGCGGCGCGCGCACCATCGACGTGCAGGTGACGCGGCTCAGACGCAAGATCGAGCCCGACCCGAAATACCCGCGCTATTTGCAAACCGTGCGCGGGCGTGGCTACGTCCTACGACCGGATTGAGGAGGAACCGATGACCGTCATTCCGCATCTCGCCGGCACACGCGGCCGGCCCCGCGTCCGGCCGGCGGTCTACATCAAGCGGTTCCTGCCGCGCACCCTGCTCGGTCGGTCCTTGCTGATCATCGTCACGCCGCTCATTCTGCTCCAGGTCATCACCACCTATGCGTTCTACCAGAGCAACTGGGACCTGGTGATCCGGCGCCTGGCCAGCGGCCTCGCCGGCGACATCGGCATCGCCATCAGCATCGCCCGCCAGTACCCGGAGGAAGAGGACCGGCGGCGACTGATCTGGCTGGCTTGGCTGAAGACCGGCCTGCAGCTCGAATTCGCGCCCGGGGAGATTCTTCCGAACACGCCGCGCCAGGCCGGCAACGAGCTCTTGGACATTCGCCTGCGCAAGGCGCTCAACGAGCGTCTCGATCAACCCTACCAGCTCGACTGGGAAGCCGACCCGCGGACGATCCACGTCCGGGTTCAGCTGCCGGACGGGGTGATGAACGTGGCGGCATCGCGCGAGCGGCTGTTCAACTCGCGCACCTATGTCTTCATTCTGTGGATGTTGGGCTCTTCGCTGGTCCTGTTCGCGGTGGCGATGTTGTTCATGCGCAACCAGGTGCGGCCGGTGCGCCGCCTGGCCCAGGCCGCCGAGCGCTTCGGCAAGGGCCGCGACGTCCCGGAATTCCGGCCCGAGGGCGCCGCCGAGGTGCGCCAGGCGGCAGCCGCGTTCAAGGTGATGCGGGATCGCATCCGGCGACAGATTGACCAGCGCACCGAGATGCTGGCCGGGGTCAGCCACGACCTGCGCACGCCGCTCACTCGCATGAAGCTTCAGCTGGCCCTGTTGGGCGCCAGCCCGGAGGTGAAGGACCTCAAGGCGGACGTCGGCGACATGGAGAAGATGATCGACGGCTACCTGGCTTTCGCCCGCGGCGAGGGCGAGGAGGAGGCGGTCGATGTCGAGCTCGCCGAGTTGCTGGGCGAGGTGGTCGCCAACGCGCGGCGCGACGGGGCGCCAATCGAGCTCAGCATGGAAGGCCGCGTCACCCTGGCGCTGCGGCCCAATGCGTTCAAGCGCTGCCTCGGCAACCTGATCGCCAACGCCAGGCGCCATGGGACCCAGGTTTGGCTGCGCGCCGCGGCGCGGGGCGGTTCGGTAGAGATCACCGTCGACGACGATGGGCTGGGCATCCCCGAGCCGCTGCGCACGGAGGCGTTCAAGCCGTTCTTCCGCATCGACCAGTCACGCAACCCCGAGACCGGAGGCGTCGGCCTGGGGCTGACCATCGCCCGCGACGTGATCCACCGGCACGGCGGCGAGATCAGCCTCGAGGAATCGCCCCATGGCGGCCTTCGGGTCCGGCTCACCTTGCCGATCTGACAAGCCCTTGTGATCGACTCCGCGAAAGCTGGCACGGAAATCAGCGCGACGTCTACGATCCGGTAAGGGCAGGTTCCTGCCTGCGCGAAGCCGGAGCTTCGCTTCGGCGAAGGCAGGTCAAACCTGCCCCTACGGCGCGGGCGGTCCGACCCCGACCTCGGCGAACGGATCACCCCATGTCAACAGAAAGCCGTCCGGACCGGGCCAGGCCTCAGATTCGTTGGCCACCCTGCAGCGGGGTGAAGCGGACCTCAAGAATCTGGGTGGTCGTGATTCCGCCGTTGGCGTCCTTCTCGATGAGCGTGAGGGACTGGCGGTCGCGCAAAGGGCCGACCGGCGCCACCAAGCGGCCGCCCGGCTTCAACTGTTTGAGCAGCGGCGGCGGCACGTGGTCGATCGCCTCCTTCACGATGATGACGTCGAACGGCCCCTTCTCGGGCCAGCCGAAATAACCGTCGCCGATTCGGGTTTCAACGTTGTGGTAGCCCAGCTCGCCCAGGACCCGCGCCGCCCTTATGGCCAGCCCGTCGACCACCTCGACGCTGTACACCCGGCTCGCCAGTTCCGCGAGAACCGCGGCGTGATAGCCGGCGCCGGTGCCGGTTTCGAAGACGATGTCACTCGGGGTCACCCTGGCCAGGCTGGTCATGAGGGCGATGAGATAAGGCTGGGCGATGTTCTGGCCCTGGCCTACCGGCAGCGGCCGATTGTGATAGGCGAGCGGCCGAAGCGGTTCCGGCACGAAACGATGCCGTGGAACCCGCGCCATGACTTCGAGCACGGGGCCGTCGACCTCCGGCACGCCTTCGATTTCGTGGATCAGTTGCGCGTAGTCGCGGATCGCCTCGACCATCTGGCCGCGAAGCGCCGAGAACTCCGCGTCCTCATTGGCGCCCGCCGGGCAAGTGAGCCCGATCCCCAACAGCGCCACCCAGGCGAGACGTTTCGTCATCAGCCGACCTCCAGGGCCATTATCACCCCGGAGATCAGGCTGGCGCAATCTCCCCGTCGAGTTGCGTCAGTGGCCGCTCAGGAGACCTTGCCGGTGGCCGGCGCCGGCTTGCGCAGGGCTTCCCAGGCCTCGCCGTTGCCGATCACGCAGGTGGCGCCGCCCGGCTTGGTGATGAGCAAGGTCCAGGTACCGGTACTGGCCGTGTACAGCTCGACCACCGCCCCGTTGGAGGCGAGGCCGATGCCGGATCGCGCCTCCTCAAATTTCTGGTCGAGGGAAGCGACCATCTTGGCGTGATCGCCGCAAAGCACCTGGGCCGAGGCCGGGGTGGCGCCCAACGTCACCAGAATCGCGACAATGGCCATCAACACAGAGCGAATCATATCGCCCTCCTTTCCCGGGCCGCATAGGGCCCGTCGCCATTGGCGCCTCCAAATCACCCAATATTTCCCTTTTACTCAACATTGTATTTAGTTAAAATTTCGTTATTTTCAATAGCACGCTAATAACCCACTCATCTGTTCACGGAATTTTGAACAAGTGTTCGAGTAAATTATAGCCATATTCTAGGTAGGCACGTTTAATATTTCGTTAATTTGCCAGATTCGGAAATTATTGTTTTTTTGACGTCTTCCGGCGTGAGGTCGTTTTTCTAAATGGCGGGCTGCCGCCTTGACCGCCGGCAGGCCGGTTTTAAGGGTGCTCTTCCTCGGTTCGCTCGGGCCAGCGGTCCCGGCGTTGCCTGCCGAGCGTGTCGAGAACGCCCTGAATGATCCCCAGACCCACGGTGCCGGCGCCCGGCCGGGGACGGGCCCGGGCCCAGCCCTGGGCTGGCTTGTAAGCCAGCGTGTCGGCGCAGTAGCGCGGGTTGATCGGCGCCGCCCCGGCCGGCGGGCGGCCGGGGCCCGTTTGCAGATGCGCGGCATCGGCCGCATAGGCCGCCGCCATCTCGCGGAAGACGGCGGCGAGCGCCCCGGCGGCGATGGCGGACCCCAGGACCGCCAGGCCCAGGACCAGGAGAAGCGGCAAACGCGATAGCGGACATGCAATGAAGATCCCCGCCGGGGCAGGCTTCGCGATGCGCTGACGGTCGCCGATATCCCGGGTCGGGGTCGATTCGTCAGCGCCCCTCGCGATGCCAGGTCGCCACCAGGC
>JBHICX010000233.1:0-4318 GCA_046759805.1 Kiloniellales bacterium
CTTCGACCCCACCCTTACCAAGGGTGTGCTCTACCCCTGAGCTACGGCGGCACGGGCGGCCGCAGGATAGACCCGCGCCGGTCCGCGAGGCAAGCGTCGGCCCGCCCAAGGCAGGGTCGTGGTACACTCGCGGGCTTCGGCGCCGCTTTGGTGGGGTTCGAGGGCATGGCACGGGAACCCAAGGACAAAGGCAGCAAACCCTCGCTGTCGCAGGCAGGCCGCGCCAGGGCGTCGGCGCGCGAGGCCCGTCGGGCCGCGGCGCTGCGCCGCAACCTGCGCCGCCGCAAGGCCCAGGAGCGGGCGCGCGTCGAGGCTCCGAGCGGGGACAAGGAACCGCCGGGCCCAGGCCGTTGATCGAGCGCCGGGCCTGCCGCCGCCGCCCCTTGTGAGTCCCGAGGCCATCCGCTAAAACCCTGGCGCGCCTCAGCCACGCAAGCCTCGGGCCGCGCTCGGTGGCGGACCTTGGGCCGGCCCGAGGCGCCGACGACAGGCGTTGACGCAACCCTTGCGGCCGGACGACCCCGGACAGCCATGCACAGAATCCGGATCCGCGGCGGCATTCCGCTGCAAGGGAAGATCCCCATCAGCGGGGCCAAGAACGCGGCATTGCCGCTGATGGCGGCGAGCCTGTTGACCGAGGACACGCTCACCCTTTCCAACCTGCCGAACCTGGTCGACATCACCATGATGATCCGGCTGTTGCGCCAGCACGGCGTCACGGTCCGGCAGCAGGTAGTACCGGGTGGGCTGTTCGCCGGCCCAGGCTCTGCCGGCCCGGGCTTCGCCGGAGGCTTCGCCGAGGCGAGCGGCAACGACAACGGCGGCCGGGTGATCGAGTTCACCGCCGGCGAGATCGTCAACACCACCGCGCCCTACGACCTGGTGCGCAAGATGCGCGCCAGCGTGCTGGTGCTGGGGCCGCTGTTGGCGCGGCGCGGTCGGGCGCGGGTGTCGCTGCCGGGCGGCTGTGCCATCGGCACCCGGCCGGTGGACCTGCACCTGAAGGGGCTCGCCGAGCTGGGCGCCCAGATCGAGCTTAAGGAGGGCTACATCAACGCCGAGGCGCCGCGGGGGCTCACCGGCGCCCACATCGTGTTCCCCCGGGTGTCGGTGGGCGCCACCGAAAACCTGATGATGGCGGCTGTGCTGGCCCGCGGCACCACGGCGCTGGACAACGCAGCCCGCGAGCCCGAGGTCGCCGACCTGGCCCGCTGCCTCAACGCCATGGGCGCACGGATCGACGGCGTGGGCGGCGATAAGTTCACCATCCACGGGGTCGAGCGGCTGGGCGCCGCCACCCACGCCATCGTGCCGGACCGTATCGAGACCTGCACCTATGCGATGGCGGCGGCGATCACCGGCGGCGCGGTCGAGCTCAGTGGCGCCCGCCTGGACCAGATAGAGGCGGTGGCCGAGGCCCTCGGCCAGGCCGGCGTCGAGGTGATCGAGACCGCGGCCGGGCTTCAGGTCAGCCGACGCGATCGGGGACTCACCGGCGTCGACGTCACCACCGAGCCGTTTCCTGGCTTCCCCACCGACCTGCAGGCGCAGATGATGGCGTTGATGGCGACCGCCGAGGGGGCGGCGACGATCACTGAGACCATCTTCGAGAACCGTTTCATGCACGTGCCCGAGCTGCGCCGCATGGGGGCCAAAATCGAGGTCAACCGGGCCAAGGCCCGGGTCCGCGGGGTGCCGCGGCTGACCGGCGCCCCGGTCATGGCGACCGACCTGCGGGCCTCGGTCTCGCTGGTGCTGGCCGGGCTCGCCGCCCAGGGCGACACCGTGGTCAGCCGGGTGTACCATCTCGACCGCGGCTACGAACGCCTGGAAGGGAAGCTCGCCGCCTGCGGGGCCGAGGTCGAACGACTGCCGGAGTGATCCATGGAGCCTCCACTCAAGCTCCGCGCCGAGGATGCGGAGGATTTGGCGGTCATTGCCACCTGTCTGCAGGATGCGCTGGTGCCGGTCGGCGATCTCACCTTCCTGCCCGAGGCGCGCCAGTTCATCGGCGTCTTGAACCGGTTCTGTTGGGAGTGCGCGTCCGACACCCCGGCGGCCGAGCGGCGCACGGAAGCCGACTATCAGCGGGTGCTGTGCGGCCTGCGCTTCGATGCGGTGCGCAACGTCAAGATCCACGGCGTCCGGCCCCGCGACGCCGGGCGGCTCTTGCAGCTGCTCACCATCGAGCCCTCGGACCAGGCGATCACGCTGGTGTTCGCCGAGGACGTCGCCTATCGCCTGGACGTGGACCACGTGCAATGCATCCTCGAGGACCTGGTCGAGCCGTGGCCGACCCGGTGGCGGCCGCGCCACGGCGACGAGGCGGACGACGAGCCGGGCTAGCGCATAATCCGATCACGTGGAATCGGTTCCAGCCCTCGCCCCCACCCGGCCACCCATAGCATACGATCCCGTGGGTGGCCGGGTGGGGCGTGGGCTGGCGCGATTCCACTCAAATGGAAAATGCTCTACACCTTCGTCCAAGGCCGAGCGGCGCCTTTGCGGGGCGATCCTCCTGGAAGTGCCTGGCGTCCTATGCCATGTAAGGGCCGGTCAATGGCGGGTCCGGAGACGGAGCGTGCGCGGCGACGAAACCCTGGTGCTGGCGCTGCCCAAGGGGCGGATCCTGGACGCGGTGATGCCGCTGTTGAAGCGGGTCGGCATCGAGCCCGAGGCCGCCTTCGAGGACGGCCATTCGCGGCGCTTGCGCTTCGCCACCGGTGATCCGCGGCTCGCCCTCATCCTGGTGCGCGGCTTCGACGTCGCCACCTTCGTCGCCTTCGGCGCCGCTGAGCTCGGCATCGCAGGCAACGACGTGTTGATGGAGTTCGACTATCAGGACGTCTACACCCCGGTGGATCTCAAGGTCGGGCACTGCCGGCTGGCGGTCGCCGAGCCCGGCGAGATGGTGGCTGGCGACGACCCGGCGCGCTGGAGCCACATCCGGGTGGCCACCAAGTATCCGTCCATCACCCGGCGCCACTTCGCCGCCCGCGGGGTGCAGGCCGAGTGCATCCATCTGAGCGGCGCCGTCGAGCTGGCCCCCAGCCTGGGCTTGTGTCGGCGCGTCGTCGACCTGGTGCAGACCGGCGAGACCTTGCGCGCCAATGGGCTGGTCGAGGTCGAGCGCATCGCCGACGTGACCGCGCGGCTGGTGGTGAACCGGGCGGCGCTGAAGACCCGGCCCGGAGAGGTCGGCGCCTGGGTCGAGCGCTTCCGGGAGGCCGTCGATGCCGCGTAGGCTCCGCACCAAGGATCCGGATTTCGAGGCCGCCTTCCAGGCCTTGGTCGAGGCCAGGCGCGAGACGGACGAGGACGTCTCGGCCGCCGTCGCCGCCATCATCGCCGATGTGCGCGCCCGCGGGGACGCGGCGCTAATCGACCACACCCGCCGCTTCGACCGGCTCACCTTGACGCCGCAGAGGCTCAGGATCGGCGCCGAGGAGATCGCCGCCGCGGTCAAGGAATGCGATCCCGAGACCCTGTCGGCGCTGCGCCTGGCGGCCGAGCGCATCGAGGATTTCCACCGCCGCCAGCTGCCCGAGGACCTGCGCTACGACGACCGGGACGGAGTGAGCCTGGGCGTTCGCTGGACGGCGATGGGTGCGGTCGGGCTATATGTCCCGGGCGGCGCCGCCGCCTATCCCAGCTCGGTGTTGATGACCGCGCTCCCGGCCCGGGTGGCCGGGGTGGGCCGGGTGGCGATGGCGGTGCCGGCCCCCGACGGCGTGCTTAACCCCTTGGTGCTGGCAGCGGCCGAGATCGCCGGGGTTGAGGAGATCTACCGCGTCGGCGGTGCCCAGGCGGTGGCGGCGCTGGCCTATGGGACCCAGACCATCGCCCCGGTGGACAAGGTGGTGGGACCCGGCGGCCTCCACGTCGCCGCGGCCAAGCGCCAGGTGTTCGGCCATTGCGGCGTCGACCTGATCGCCGGCCCTTCCGAGATCCTGGTGGTCGCCGACGGCCTCAACGACCCGGCCTGGATCGCCGCCGACCTGTTGGCCCAGGCCGAGCACGACGCCGCCGCCCAGGCGGTCCTGATGACCGACGATGGCGGCTTCGCCGCGGCGGTGATCGAGGAGGCGGCGATGCTGCTGCGGACATTGGATCGCGCCGACATCGCCGGCGCCAGCTGGGAGGCCCATGGTGCGGTGATCGAGTTGGCCGACCTCGGCCAAGCGGTGCCGCTCATCGACCGGCTGGCGCCCGAGCATCTGGCGCTGGCGGTGGCCGATCCGGAGCCGCTGGCGGCCCAGGTGCGCAACGCCGGGGCCATCTTCCTCGGCCGCCTCACCCCGGAGGCGATCGGCGACTA
>JBHICX010000234.1:0-4317 GCA_046759805.1 Kiloniellales bacterium
CGACTGCGCCGAAAGCTTCGCCGAGTTCAACGCCAACAACATCCGCGACACCTTCAAGGTTTTGTTGCAGATGGCGGTGGTGTTGACCTTCGCCGGCGGCCGGCCGGTGGTCAAGGTGGGCCGCATGGCCGGGCAGTTCGCCAAGCCGCGCTCGGCCGACACCGAGGAGCAGGCCGGGGTCGAGCTGCCGAGCTACCGCGGCGACATGATCAACGGCATCGAGTTCGACGAAGCCGCCCGCCGGCCCGACCCGGCGCGGCTGGTGCAGGGCTACAATCAGGCGGCGGCGACGCTCAACCTGTTGCGCGCCTTCGCCCAAGGGGGCTTCGCCGACCTGCACAAGGTGCATCGCTGGAACCTCGATTTCGTCGCCGACAGCCCGCAGGGGCACCGCTACGAAGAGCTGGCCCGGCGCATCGAAGAGGCCCTCGACTTCATGGCCGCCTGCGGGCTCACCGCCGACGCGGTGCCGCAGATCGGCGAGACCGAGTTCTACACCTCCCACGAGGCCCTGCTCTTGCCCTATGAGGAGGCGTTGACCCGCCAGGACAGCCTGACCGGGGACTGGTACGATTGCTCGGCGCATCTGTTGTGGATCGGCGACCGCACCCGCCAGCCGGAGGGGGCGCATGTCGAGTTCCTGCGCGGCGTGGGCAACCCGATCGGCCTGAAATGCGGGCCGTCGCTCGAGCCCGACCTGCTGATGCGGCTCATCGACGCCCTGAACCCGCGCAACGAGGCCGGCCGGCTGGTGCTGTACTCGCGCATGGGCGCGGATCTGGTGGAACGGCGCCTGCCGGCATTGTTACGCGCGGTAGCGGCCGAGGGGCGCCAGGTGGTCTGGGCCTGCGATCCGATGCACGGCAACACGGTCAAGTCATCGTCCGGGTACAAGACCCGGTCGTTCGATCGTATCCTGACCGAGGTCAGGCGATTCTTTGACATCCACCGGGCCGAGGGCACCTACCCCGGCGGCGTGCATATCGAGATGACCGGCCAGGACGTCACCGAATGCATCGGCGGCGCCCAGGAGATCAGCGAGGAGCGGCTGGCCGACCGCTACCACACCCACTGCGACCCGCGGCTCAACGCCTCGCAGGCGCTGGAACTGGTGTTCCTGGTGGCCGACGCCATGAAGGCGCCGCGCGCCGATTCGCGTCCCCTCGCCGCCGCGTCCTGACCCGCCGCGTGCGTGTCCTGCGCCATCGATCTCATGGTTGCCCTTTGATATTTTGCTCACCATGAGATCGACGGCGCAGGCTGGCGCCCATCCTCTCGGCCCCCTGAACCAAGGCCCAGCTGCCCGATGACGCGCCCGATGATGACCACCCGCGAGGTTGCGGACTACCTGCGCATCAGGGAGCGCGAGGTGTACGACCTGGTGCGCCGGCGCCGCATCCCGTGCAGCCGGGTGACCGGAAAATGGCTGTTTCCCAAGGACCTGGTCGACCTTTGGGTGGTCGAGCACGTCGAGTATCAGCCCCAGGGCCGCCTCGGGCGGCCGCCGCCGGTGGTGGCCGGCAGCCACGACCCGCTGCTGGCCTGGGCCCTGCGCCACAGCCGCAGCAACCTGGCGCTGCTCGCCGGCGGCAGCCTGGACGGCCTGCAGCGCCTGGGCCGCGGCGAGGCCGTGCTGGCCGGCCTCCACCTCTTGGATTCGGACACCGGCGAGTACAACGTCGACGCGGTGCGCCGCTGGCTCCCCGGGCTCGACGTGGTGGCGGTGGAGTGGGCCGGGCGTGAGCAGGGCCTGGTGCTGGCCGCCGGAAATCCGCGCCAGGTGCGCCTCCTCGACGACCTCCGGGAAAAGCAGGTTCTGGTGATCCGCCGCCAGGACGAGGCCGGCAGCGAGCTGTTGTTCCGCCGGCTGCTCGCCCAGGCCGGAGTCGAGGAAGCGGCGCTCAGGGTGGCCCCGCAGCGCGCCCGCAGCGAGTCCGACCTGGCGCTGACCATCTTCGAGGGCAAGGCCGACGCCGGGCTCGCCATCGCCGCGGCGGCGCGCCGCTATCGGCTGGACTTCCTGCCCCTGGCCCGCGAGCGCTATGATTTGGTGATGCGCCGGCGCGACTACTTCGAGCCGCCGATGCAGAAGCTGCTCGGGTTTGCCATGACACCGGAGTTTGCCGCCCGGGCGGCGGAGATGGGCGGCTACGACATCTCCGGCCTCGGCCGGATCACCTTCAACGGCCCCTGAGTGGGCCGGAGCCATTCCGCGCGAGTGGAAACCGCGCTACTGCGATAGCAGTCGCCGCCGTTCCTCGAAGTCCTCCTTGTCGATCTCGCCCTTGGCGAACCTCTCGTTCAGGATGTCCAGCGCTGTCTTGGCCGGCGGGCCCGCCATCGGCGGCGGCGCCGCGGCCGGCGCGCCGACAATCCAGCGGACCAGCAGCACCGCCACGGCGATGATGACGGCCAGCACGGCAATCATCACCAGCGGGCCGATGATCATGCCCGGCCAGCCCCAGCCGCCCCACATCATCGGATGCGCTAAAGCGCGGTCCGTGCTGTCGGCCAGCGCCGCGCCGCCGGCAAGCCCGGTCAGCGACGCGACGGCGGCAAGCCTCGGTGCTTTCGTCATCTCGTCTGTTCCGGGTGATGCGGCGTGGCGGGTGCCCCCGGGGCGTGGTGATGGCCCAGCTCCTTGGCATGGTGGGCCGCACCCCCGCCCGGCTCGGCGTGCTTGTGATCCATCCATTTATGCACCTGCGGCGGGATGTCGGCCTCGGAGAAGTGGTGTTGCTCCTCATCGTCGTGGACGAAGGCGATGATGTCCGCCAACTCGTCGCCGGTGAACAAGATTTGCTGGCCCAGTGCCTCCTCCTGGGCGGCGATCATAAAGGGCGCCATGCGCCACATCTTGGCGGCGAACTCGAACGGATTCATCATCGGCTCCATGGTGTGGGCGTCGAGCGCCTTCGCGTGATGTCCGCCCACGCCGTTGACCGAATGGCAGGCAACGCAGCCCTTGGCTGCGAACAACTTGCGGCCACGCCGGGAGTCGGCGTCCGGCATGCGCATGTTGGGCATCCCCGGCATCGGCGTCACCTGCACCTGTGCGGTGTCCGCGGGCGCGTGATGAGGCGGCTTCTCCTCATGCGCCATTGCCTCCGCCATGAGCGACAGAAGCGCGCCGGCCGAGAGCCCGAGACACAACAGGCGAAACACGGGCGCGACTGCCATGACATCCTCCTTCCACCTCTTCCTGCCATGGGCGCGCTGCCACCAGCACTCGCCGCGACGCGCGTCCCGGCGGCGAGGCGAACTCGATAGGATTCGGCGAATCATAGGATGCCGCGGGCGCGGCGGCGTTGACCTAGATCAATGTTGCCCGAGGGCCTCCCGGCGGTGGCGAGGTGACCGCGGCCGGCGCGCTTACGGTCGCTGGCGGCCGGCGTTTGGGAAGAACAGCTGGCGGCCGTCGAGCCTGAAATCGGCGATCGCCTGCTGGCCTTGCGCCGAGGTGAGCCAGTTGATGAAGGCCTGGCCCGCGGCCTCTTTCACATGGCCGTGGCGGGCCGGGTTGACCAGGATGACGCCGTACTGGTTATGGAGCCGCAGGTCGCCCTCGACCAGGAGCTGGAGCCCGGCCTTGTTGCGAAAGGCGAGCCAGGTCGCCCGGTCGGCCAGCGCGTAGGCGTCCATGGCGGCGGCGGTGTTGAGGGTCGCCCCCATGCCGGCGCCGGTCTCCCGATACCAGGTGCCGCTGGCCGCCGCCGCGTTGACGCCGGCGGCCCGCCACAGGGCCAGCTCCTTCTTGTGGGTGCCGCTGTCGTCGCCGCGTGAGACGAACACCGCCCGCGCCCGAGCGATCCTCCCGAGCGCCGCCGCCGCGTCGGACATGCCTTTGAGGCCCGCCGGGTCGGCCTTCGGCCCGACGAGCACGAAGTCGTTGTACATGACGTCGTGGCGCTCGAGCCCGTAGCCCTCGGCGACGAACCGCCGCTCCGAGGGCTCGTGATGCACCAGCAGCACGTCGGCATCGCCGTTGCGGGCCAGCCGGATCGCCTGGCCGGTGCCGACCGCGACCACCCGCACGGCGATCCCGGTCCGGGCTTGGAACTTGGGCAGGATGTGCCCGAACAGGCCCGAGTTCTCGGTCGAGGTGGTCGACGCCACGATGATGAAGCGCTCGCCGGCCGGCGCCCCGTGCACACCGGCCAACAGCAGCGCCGCCGCCCAGAGAAACCAAGCCCACAAGCGACGCCCCTGCACAGGTCTGCCCGGCCCCGCTCGCGAAGCCACCCTTACCACAGCAGCTCGCCGTCCAGGAACGCCCGCGCCTCGCGGCTTTGCGGTCGCTCGAAGAAGGCCGGTGCC
>JBHICX010000235.1:0-4315 GCA_046759805.1 Kiloniellales bacterium
ATCGACGGCGCCGTCGCCGGCGGCAGCCAGGCGCTGGGCCGCCGCGCCGGGGCGCTTGCCGTGGGTTCACGGGCGGATATCGTCGCCCTCGATGACGGCCATCCGGCCCTTGCCCACAAGGCGGGGGACGGCTGGCTCGACGGCTGGATCTTCGCCGGCGACAACCGCGTGGTGCGCCACGTCTGGGCGGGCGGGCGGCGGGTGGTGACCGACGGCCGGCACCAGGCTCGCGACCAGACCCGGGACCGCTTCCGGGCGGTCCTGCGCCGGCTCCTGACGGACTGACGGCAATGGATTTCGAGCTTCGACTCGACGGCGACGGGCCGCTCTACCAGCAGATCAAGCGGGCGATCGCCGGACCGATCCTGGCCGGCGAGTTCCCGCCCGGCCATCGCATCCCCTCCGAGCACGCGCTGATGACCTCATTCGGGGTGTCGCGCATGACCGTCAACCGGGCGCTCCGGGCCCTGGCCGAGGACGGCATGGTGGTGCGGCGCCGGCGCAACGGCACCTTCGTCGCCCCCCAGTCGGCCGAACACGCGCTCTTGCGCATCACCGACATCGGCGCCGAGATCGAGGAGGCGGGCGGGCGCTACGGCTACGAGCTCATGCGCCGCCGGCGATTCCGCGCCGACGAGCGCAAGGCGCGCCGGCTCGGCGTTCCCCGGCGAACCGCAGTCCTGCACCTCGTGTGCCGACACCTGTCGGACGCAACCCCGGTGCTCATCGAGGACCGGCTCATCAACCTCGAGGCCGTCCCCAAGGCCGAGCACGCGCCCTTGGACCACACGCCGCCCGGCCGCTGGCTGTTGGCCAACGTTCCCTGGTCCAGCGCCGAACACGTGATCCGTGCGGTGAATGCGTCACCTGAGGTCGCCGCTTCGCTCGAGATCCCCAAGGGAGCGGCCTGCCTGGTGGTGGATCGTCACACCTGGCAAAGCGGCATGCCGATCACGGCCGTGAGCCTCACCTATCCCGGCGACCGTCATCGGCTCGTCGGGCGCTTCACCCCGGAGGCGTGACAAAAAAAGGGGGTGGGACGGGCCCACCCCTCAGTTTACAGGGAGCACTGATGCCAGGCTAAGACACGGCTGTCCCATCAGAAAAGACAGCCGCCGTTGCGCCCCGCCTGGGGACGCAACCTCGGGAGGGCCGCCGGGCGGCCCCGAACCGTGTAATTCCCAATTCATTGTTCGGTGCGGTCATGCCGTGATCCTCAGCTGCAGCCGCTGGTGGCGCCGCAGGTGTCGCATTTGAGGCAGGTGCCGTTGCGCACCAGGGTGAAGTTGCCGCACTCCGAGCAGGGATCGCCCTCGTAGCCCCTGAGCCGCGCCACCCGGATGCGCTCCAACGGAGCGTCGACGGCCGCCGTCGCGGCGCCCGCCACGCCGACCGCCTGGGCGCCGACGACGCCGGCCAAGGCGGCCCTCGCGCCACCGTTGCCGGGGCGGGGGTCGGCGCCATTCCCGCCACCGTTCCCGGCACCGCCTTGTAGGACCGTCAAGTTGTTGCGCACGTAGCCGACCGAGGTTGCGCGCATGACCAGCTCCTCGCTGAGCGCCTCCGGCAGGTCGCCCTCGTCGTGGCCGCGCCCGAGCGCGTCGGGCAGCACGTCGTGCGGTTCGACATGGGCGAGATCGGTGCGCCCGAGATAGGACACCGCCAGCTCGCGGAAGATGTAGTCCAAGACCGAGGTGGACATCTTGATGGCGTCGTTGCCCTGCACCACCCCGGACGGCTCGAAGCGGGTGAAGGTGAAGGCCTCGACGTACTCCTCCAGCGGCACCCCGTATTGCAGGCCGATCGAGATGGCGATGGCGAAGTTGTTCATCAGCGAGCGGAAGGCGGCCCCCTCCTTGTGCATATCGACGAAGATCTCGCCCACCGAGCCGTCCTCGTACTCGCCGGTCCTGAGATAGACCTTGTGGCCGCCGATGATCGCCTTCTGGGTGTAGCCCGTGCGGCGATGCGGCAGACGGCGACGCGCGGCCAGGCGCTCGGCCAGCCGCTCGACCATCTTGCCGGCGACCACCGGGGCCTGGGCGGCGCCCGGCGCCTCGACGATGCGCTCAAGCGCGTCCGCCTCGTCGGCGCCGTCGTCGTCCATGAGCTGGGCCGCCAGCGGCTGGGACAGCTTCGAGCCGTCGCGATACAAGGCGATCGCCTTGAGGCCGAGGCGCCAGGCCAGCATGTAGGCGTCCTTGCACTCATCGATGTCGGCCGCGTTCGACAGGTTGATGGTCTTCGAGATGGCGCCGGAGATGAACGGCTGTGCGGCGGCCATGATGCGGATGTGGCTGTCCACCGAGAGCGAGCGCAGGCCGACGCGGCCGCACGCGCTGGCGCAGTCGAACACCGCCAGGTGCTCGGCCTTGAGGTGTGGCGCCCCCTCCAGCGTCATGGCGCCGCAGCAGTAGGTGTTGGCCGCCTCCACCTGGTCCCTGGTGAAGCCGAGCGCGGCCAGCATGTCGAAGCCGAGATCGTCGAGCTGGTCCGGGGTGAAGCCCAGCACCTCGGTGCAGAACGCCTCGCCCAGGGTCCAGCGGTTGAACACGAAGCGGATGTCGAAGGCGGCCTCGAGCGCCGCCTCGACGCGCTTCAGCGCGGCGGCGTCGAAGCCGCGCTCGCGTAACGCCGCATGGCCCACCCCCGGCGCGTCGGCGAGCGTGCCGCAGCCGAGCGCGTAGCGCACCACGTCGTCGATCTCAAAGTCCCGGTAGCCGAGGCGGCGCAAAGCTTCCGGCACCGACCGGTTGATGATCTTGAAGTAGCCGCCGCCGGCCAGCTTCTTGAACTTGACGATGGCGAAGTCGGGCTCGATGCCGGTGGTATCGCAGTCCATGACCAGGCCGATGGTCCCGGTGGGCGCGATCACGCTGGCCTGAGCGTTGCGGTAGCCGTACCGCTCGCCTGCCTTGAGCGCCCGGTCCCAGGCCCGGCGCGCCGCCGCAACGAGCTCCTGATCCGGGCAGCCGTCGGCGTCCAGCGCCACCGGCGCCACCGACAGCCCCTGGTAGCCGCCGGCCTCGCCATGGGCGGCCCGCCGGTGACTGCGGATCACCTTGAGCATCGCCTCCCGGTTGCGGGCGAAGGCCGGGAACGGCCCGAGCTCTTCGGCCATCTCGGCCGAGGTGGCGTAGGCGACGCCGGTCATGAGCGCGGTGATTGCAGCGGTGAGCCCGCGCGCCGCCGGGCTGTCGTACGCGAGGCCGGAGGCCATCAGGAGCCCGCCCAGATTGGCGTAGCCTAGGCCCAGCGTTCGGTACCGGTACGAGCGCCGGGCGATCTCCTTCGACGGGAACTGGGCCATCAGCACCGAGATCTCCAGCACCAGGGTCCAGAGTCGCACCGCGTGCGCGAAGGCTTGCGTGTCGAAGCCGCCGTCCTCGGCGCGGAAGGCCATCAGGTTGAGCGAGGCCAGATTGCACGCCGTGTCGTCGAGGAACATGTACTCCGAGCACGGGTTGGAGGCGGCGATTCGGCCGTCCCTGGGGCAGGTGTGCCATTCGTTGATGGTGGTATCGAACTGCACCCCGGGGTCGGCGCAGGCCCAGGCGGCAGCGGCGATCTTCTCCCACAGCCGGCGCGCCGGGACGCTGCGGGCGAGCTCGCCGTCGGTGCGGCGGATGAGGGGCCACTCCTGGTCTTCCGCCACCGCCTCGATGAACCGGTTCGGGACCCGCACCGAGTTGTTCGAGTTCTGCCCCGATACCGTGGCGTAGGAGTCCGAATCCCAGTCGGTATCGAAGCTCGGGAAGGCAAGCTCGGTGACCCCCATCTCGGCGAAGCTGAGCGTGCGGCGGATGTAGTTCTCGGGAATGAGCGACCGGCGGGCGGTATTGACCGCGACCCTGAGCTCGGCGTTTTGCTTCGGGTCCGCGCGCCGACGGTCCTCCCCGGCGCCCTTGGCCGCCGCCAGGATCGCGTTCAAGCACCGGGCGATGGTCTTCGAGCCGGTGACCAGCGAGGCGACCTTCTGCTCCTCGGTGACCTTCCAGTCGATGTAGTCCTCGATGTCCGGATGGTCGATGTCCACCACCACCATCTTGGCGGCGCGCCGGGTGGTACCGCCCGACTTGATGGCGCCGGCGGCGCGGTCGCCGATCTTGAGGAAGCTCATCAGCCCCGAGGAGCGGCCGCCCCCGGACAAGGGCTCGCCCTCGGCGCGGATGCGGGAGAAGTTGCTGCCGGTGCCGGAGCCGTACTTGAACAGCCGCGCCTCGCGCTGCCACAGGTCCATGATGCCGCCGTCGTTGACCAGGTCGTCGGCGACGCTCTGGATGAAACAGGCGTGCGGCTGGGGGTGCTCGTAGGC
>JBHICX010000236.1:0-4286 GCA_046759805.1 Kiloniellales bacterium
GCCGGGTGGGGGCGTGGGCCGGAGCGATTCCACGTAAGTGGATAATGCGCTAGTCCTCGTAATTGTCGGCGACCAGCCGGTCGAGCAAGCGCACGCCGAACGCGGTGGCGCCCTTCGGCACCGTCGGCGCGTCCTCTTTCGACCAGGCGACGCCGGCGATGTCGAGATGCGCCCAGGGCCGGTCGTTTACGAACCGCTGCAGGAACTGTGCCGCGGTGACGCTGCCGGCGCCCCGGCCGCTGGAGATGTTCTTCATGTCGGCCGCATCGCAGTCGATCAGCTTGTCGAAGTTCTCGTGCAGCGGCAGGCGCCAGACCTTCTCGCCGGTGGCCTCTCCGGCGGCGATCAGGCGCTTGGCAAGCTCATCATCGTTCGAGAACAGACCGGCATACTCGTGGCCCAGGGCGACGACGATGGCCCCGGTGAGGGTCGCCAGGTCGATCATGAGGCGCGGCTTGAACCGGTGCTGGCAGTACCACAGCGCGTCCGCCAGCACCAGCCGCCCCTCGGCGTCGGTGTTCAGGACCTCGATGGTCTGACCCGACATCGAGGTGACGATGTCGCTCGGCCGCTGGGCGGCGCCGGACGGCATGTTCTCCACCAGTCCGACGACGCCGACCGCGTCCACCTTGGCCTTGCGCCCGGCCAGGGCCTTCATCAGGCCCAACACCACGCCGGACCCGCTCATGTCCCACTTCATGTCCTCCATGCCGGCCGCGGGCTTCAATGAGATGCCGCCGGTGTCGAAGGTGACGCCCTTGCCGACGAAGGCGATCGGCGGCTGGCGCTTGCTTCTGGTCGCCCCGGTCCATCGCAGGACCACCAGCCGGGACTCGTGGGCGCTGCCTTGGCCGACCGCCAGCAGCGCGTTCGCGCGCATCTTACGCAGCTGCTTGACGTCGAACACCTCGACCTTGACCCCCAGCTTGGCCAGGTCCTTGGCCTCATTGGCCAAGGATTCCGGATAGATGACGTTCGGCGGCTCGGACACCAGATCGCGGGTGAGGCAGACGCCGTCCACCACCTTGTCCAGGATGGCGAACCGCCGCCGCGCCCGCGTCGCGCCGTTCACCATGAAGGTGAGCTTCCTCAGGCTCGGTTTCTTCTCCGGTTCCTCCTTGGTCCGGTATCTGTCGAAACGGTAGGCGCGCAGCCGCGCCCCATAGGCGACCTGCGCCGCCTGCTCGGCGGCGTCCTCCTTGGCGGCCTTGCCCTTCAGTCCAAAAAGGCAGGCGGCCTCTTCGACTCCGGCCTGGTTGAGATGGGCAACCAGCGTGCCGCCGATCGCCTGCATGGTCAGCTGATCGAGCTTATCCGGCTCGCCCAGGCCGACCAAGACCACGCGGTCCGCCCTGATGCCGGCCGGCCCGGGCAGGTCGAGCAGCTCCTTGGATTTGCCGGTGAAGCGGCTCGCCGCCAGGGCGCGCTTCAGCGCCCCCTTGGTCCGCTTGTCCACCTCCTGGGCGGCGGGGGTTAACTGGCGCTCGGCGGCAACGCCGACGACGACGCTGCCCGAGGTCGGGAATGTCGGCTGGGAGAAGGCGATCTTCACGGCATCGTCTCCGAACTTCGCGGGGATCGCGCGCCGGCGCGGGTGCGCCGGCAAATCTAGCAAGATGAGGCGCCGGCGCCAGCCCCAATCTGCACCAACGACCGGCGACGGCCACGGATCGGACCGAGCCGCACCGGCCTTTCGTGATAGGCCGCCGCCCGCCACTCTGTTATGAGACAGGGCTTCGACCGGGTACTCTCGGCGCGAGGATAACACCGGAGAAAGGCATGGCGATCTCGGACCGAAGGGGACTGGAGATCACCGCCGACGACAAAACGGCGGTCGCCCATTACGAGGCGGCGGTAGAGCACTACCTCGGATTTCGCCCGGATACGGTGCGCCCCCTGAAGGCGGCACTCGAGGCCGAGCCGACCTTGTTCATGGCCCAGGTGCTCCAGGGCTATTTCTACCTGCTGATGGCCAACGCCGCGCTCGAACCGAAGGTCGCCAAGACGATCGCCGGCGCCGCGCCGACGGCCAACCGGGTGAGCGCGCGCGAGCGGGTGCACCTGGCCGCGCTCGAAGCCTGGCACAAAGGCGACCTGCCGACCGCCACCGCGCGCTGGGAGGCGATTCTCATTGACCATCCGCGCGACATCCTGGCCCTCAAGCTCGCCCATTTCACCCATTTCTACCTCGGCGACACGGACAGCCTCAGGGATTCGATCGCCCGGGTTTCTCACGCCTGGGACGAGGCGGTGCCGGGCTACGGTTTCGTGCTCGGCATGTACGCCTTCGGCCTCGAGGAGGGCGGCGAGTATGCGGCCGCCGAGCGTACCGGCCGCCATGCGGTGGCGCTGAACCCGGCCGACATCTGGGCGGTCCACTCGGTGGCGCATGTCATGGAGATGCAGGGCCGCCACCGCGAGGGCATGGCCTGGCTCGACACCACCCGGGAGGGCTGGCGCGGCTGCAACAACTTCACCTATCACCTCTGGTGGCATTGGGCGCTGTACCATCTGGAGCTGCGCCAGCACGACGCGGCGCTGGCGCTCTACGATCGGGCGGTGCGCGAGGACCGGTCGGACTTCTACCTCGACATCGTGAACGCGGCCTCGCTGTTGTGGCGGCTCGAGTTGCTGGGCGTCGATGTCGGTGAGCGCTGGCAAGAGCTGGCGGAGACGTCTGCGACACGCATCCACGACCGGATGCTGGCCTTCGTCGACACCCATTTCATCATGGCGCTCGCCGGCGCCGGGGAGCGCGCGACGGCGCGGCGCATGTTCAGGGCACAGCGCGGCTCGGCCGCCGACGCCACCACCACCGCCGCGGCGGTCACCGCCGCCGTCGGGCTGCCGGTGGCGCAGGCGTTGCTGGCCTACCGGGACGGCGACTACGGCCGGGTGGTGGACCTGCTGATCCCGCTGCGCAACCAGTTTCGCCGGCTGGGCGGCAGCCACGCCCAACGCGACGTCTTCACCTTGACCCTGATCGAGGCGAGCCTCCGCGCCGGCCGCTTCACGCTGGCCCGCGGGCTGCTGGCCGAGCGCACGGCGCGCCGCCCGAAGAGCGCCCCGAGCTGGGAGGGTTACGCCCGCGCGCTGGACGGACTGGGCGATGCCTCCGCCGCCGCCGCGGCGCGCGCCACGGCGGCGGCGCTGGTGGCCGCCTGACGGCCTGCCAGGGCGTCGCCCGCGACGAGTTTCTTCCTATTCCACGATGAAAGGAGAGTGAGGGTGATACGCAGGTTCATCGGCCGCGTGTTCGCGGTCATCGGGTTCCTCGTCGTCGTTCTGGTCGCCGCTGGGGGCGCGCTATGGCTGTACCTGGTGGCGCAGCGTGAAGCGGTGCCGTCGCTTACCGTGCTCGAGCTGGATCTGGAAGCCGGCGTGGTCGAGACTCGCGGCGGTGACTCGCTGCTCGGCTATGCCGCCGCCAGGCCGACCTTGGTCGAGCTGGTCGAGACCCTGCGGCGCGCCGGCGACGATGAGCGAGTGAAGGGCCTGATTGCCAAGGTCGGTACCGCCGGCGGCATGGGTTACGGGCAGGTGCAGGAGACCCGCGACGCGGTGCGGGCGTTCCGGGATTCCGGCAAGTTCGCCATCGCCTACGCCGACAGCTTCCGCGAGTTCGGCCCCGGCACCAAGGCGTACTACCTGGCCACCGCATTCGACGAGATCTGGCTGCAGCCGTCCGGCAACGTGGGCCTGACCGGCCTGATCGCCGAGCAGCCGTTCCTGCGCGAGGCGTTGGAAGAGTTCGAGATCCGGCCGCAGTTGGAGCGGCGCTACGAATACAAGACCGCCTTCAACCTGGCCACCGAGGCCGGCTTTACCGAGGCACATCGGGAATCGACGCAAGCCATGATTGACTCGCTGTTCCGCCAGATAGTGGACGGCATCGCCGAGGGGCGCGGCCTGGACCCGCAGTCGGTCCGCCAGTTGGTCGATAACGGTCCCCATCTCGGCGACGAGGCGTTCCAGGCCGGCCTGATCGACGGGCTTGCCTACCGGGACCAGGTCTACGAGCGCGCCCGAGACAAGGCGGGGGAGGCCGAGAGCGCGACCGTGCTCGAACTCGGCAAGTACCAGGCGCGGCTGGACCCGCCAGAGACCGAGCACGCCATTGCCCTCATTCACGGCGTCGGCCTGGTGACGCGCGGCAAAGGCCGGGCCGGCCCGATATTGGGCGGCGTGTTCGTGGGGGCGGACACGGTGGCCAAGGCGTTGCGCGACGCGGTCGAGGACGACGATATCGAGGCCATCGTGCTGCGCCTCGACAGCGGCGGGGGGCG
>JBHICX010000237.1:0-4278 GCA_046759805.1 Kiloniellales bacterium
GGCCACGCACATGGAGCAGCCGGGCTCGCGCCACTCGAACCCGGCGGCGCGGAAGGTTGTGTCCAGCCCTTCCGCCTCGGCCTCGAGCTTGACCTGGCGCGAGCCCGGCACCACCCAGGCCCGCACCCCCTCGGCGACCTTACGCCCCTGGATCACCCGGGCCGCGGCGCGCAGGTCGGAGAGCCGGCTGTTGGTGCACGAGCCGATGAACACATGCTCCACCTCGAGGCCCTCGATCGCCATGCCGGGCGCGAGGCCCACATAGTCGAGCGCGGCGACCATCGCCTGGCGCCGTCCGGGGTCCGGCTCACGGGCCGGGTCGGGCACCCGCTCGTTGACCGCGATGACGTGCTCGGGGCTGGTCCCCCAGGTGACCTGGGGCGCCACGGCGTCGGCATCGACGCCGATCTCGCGGTCGAATTCGGCCCCATCGTCGCTGGGCAGTTGCCGCCAGTGGGCGACCGCCAGGTCCCACAACGCTCCCTCTGGCGCAAAGCGCCGCCCGGCCACGTAGTCGAGGGTCGCCTCATCGGGGGCGACCATGCCGACCTTGGCGCCCATCTCGATCGACAGGTTGCACACGGTCATGCGCGCCTCGACGGTGAGCGCGCGGATCGCCGGGCCGGCATACTCGACGGCGAAACCGTCGCCGGCCGCTGCCCCCTCGCGCCCGATCAGGCACAGGATCAGGTCCTTGGCGGTGACCCCCGGCCGCAGCCTCCCGTCGACGGTCACCCTGAGCCGCTTCGGCTTGCGTTGGATCACCGTCTGCGTGGCCAGCACGTGCGAAACCTCGCTCAACCCGATGCCCCAGGCGAGCGCGCCCAAGGCACCATGGGTGCAGGTGTGGCTGTCGCCGCAAACCAGCGTGACGCCGGGCAGGGTCAGGCCGAGCTCGGGGCCCATGATGTGGACGATGCCATGGCCCGGCTCATGCACGTCGAACAGGCGGATGCCGTGCTCCCGGCTCAGCTCGCGCAAGGGTACTACGCAGCGCGCGGCGAACGGCCCGTCGGCGTCGCCGCTCGGTGCGGTGGACACGGTGTGATCCGGGGTGGCGAAATTGAGCGCCGGATTGCGCACCGGGCGACCCAGCTCGGCCAGGCGCTTCAGGGCGTGGGTGCCGCTCAGATCGTGGATCAGGTGCCGATCGACGTGCAGCAGGTCGTAGTCGCCGCCGAGCCGGGCCACCACGTGCAGGTCCCAGACCTTGTCCAACAGGGTGCTGCCGGCGGCCATGCGCCCTGCCCCTGCGTCACCCCGCCGCCCGCAACTCGGCGGTGCGCAGGTCAACGCAATGCTCGGTGAATCGATCGAGCGGCATGAGGCTCGCTTCGGATTTCCGTGCGATACCGCTTATGTGGCATCCTTGAGAGCGATGGGCAACGACATCTCATACCGGCGAGCCGATGAATCGACTCGCCTTTCCCGCTCAAACGCCGCTGGGCTTTCGCCGCATAAGCGGCGACGCGCGGTCGCGCTTGCCGATGAACGCATGTGTCGCCACATGCGTTCGTCGGTATCACTGGTCCTGTTCGATCTCGACGGCACCCTGGTCGACAGCCAGCATGCGGTGGTCATGGCCATGACCGAGGCGTGGCGGGCGCACGGCCTCGGCGACCCGCCGCAGGACCAGGTGCGTCGCGTGATCGGGCTGTCGCTCAAGGCCGCCATCGCCGCCCTGTTGCCGGACGGCGCGCCGGTGGCGCCCGAGCGCGTCGCCGACAGCTTTCGCCAGGCGTTCCTTCAATTGCGCCAGCAATCGGACCATATCGAGCCGTTGTACCCCGGGGCGACGGTGGCGCTGGATGCGCTGGAGACGGCCGGCCGGCTGCTCGGCATCGCCAGCGGCAAGTCGCGCCGGGGGGTTATCGCCACCCTTGCGCAACACGGCCTCACCGAGCGCTTCGCCACCCTCAAGTCCGCCGACGACGGACCCGGCAAGCCGGCGCCCGACATGGTGGTGCAGGCCATGGCCGAGGTCGGCGCCGGGCCCCGGCACACCGCCGTGGTAGGCGACACCGTTTTCGACATGCAGATGGCGATGGGCGCCGGGGTCCAGGCCATCGGCGTCGCCTGGGGCTATCACCGGGCCGACGAGCTGCGCGCCGCCGGGGCGCGGCGGGTGGTGCACAGCTTCGCCGAGCTTCCCGCCGCGGTCGCCGCGACCACGCCGGGGCCCCGGCGATGAAGCGGTTCTACCGGCGGGTGGCGGTCGAGGCGACCGGGGACGGCGACTTTCGAGTCACCCTGGATGGGCGCCGGCTGCGCACGCCGGCGGCGACGCCGCTGGTACTGCCGAGCCGGGCGCTGGCCGAGGCGGTCGCCGAGGAATGGCGCCGCCAAGGGGATGAGGTGGCGGTGGAGGCGATGCCGCTGATGCGTCTTTCCTGCACCGGCATCGACCGGGTGGCGCCGCGCCGCGCCGCGGTCGTTGCCGAGATCGCTGGCTTCGCCCAGACCGACCTAGTGTGCTACCGCGCCGAGGCGCCACCGACCCTGGTCGAGCGCCAGCATAGGGCCTGGCAGCCGCTCATCGACTGGTCGGCGCGGCGCCACGGGGCGCGGCTCCGGGTGGTGACCGGGGTCATGCCGCGGCGCCAGCCGCCGGCGGCGCTCAAGGCGCTCAAGTCCGCGGTCGAGGCCCATGACGACCTGGCCCTGGCGGCGCTGTGGTCGGCGACCGCGGCCTCGGGCTCGCTCATCATCGCGCTCGCGCTCGCCGCACGTCGGCTCGACGGGCAGGCCGCCTTCAAGGCGGCGCAGATCGACGAGGACTTCCAGATCGAGCGCTGGGGCGAGGAGCCGGTGGCGGCCCGCCGCCGGGACGGCTTGCGCGCCGAGATTGAGACCGCCGACCGCTTCCTGCGCCTGCTCCCCGCGCCTGGCAAGGCCGGCCGTCGGGTGCACGCGGATGCGTGAAGGATAGGGAGATGGACGATGCGTGCCGAGATCGATGCCCGCGACTGCCTGCCCGCCGATGGCGGCGATGGCCTATTGATCGGCCGGGTCTGGGCCCCCGGCGAGACCCCCGGCCCGGCGGTGGTGGTCATCGGTCCGGACGGCGTCACCGACGTGAGCCGTCGGGTGCCGACGGTGGCGGCGCTCCTGGACGCCGATGACCCGGTGCCACTGGTGCGCGACGGCGCCGACGGGCCACGGCTCGGGAGCCTGGACGAGATCCTCTTGAACAGCCCCGAGGACCGGCGCGACCCGACCCGGCCCTGGTTCCTGGCGCCGGCGGACCTGCAGGCGATCAAGGCCTGCGGCGTCACCTTCGTGAAAAGCCTGCTGGAGCGGGTGATCGAGGAGCAGGCCCGGGGCGACCCGGCCAAGGCCGAGGACATCCGCCGCGCCGTGGCCGCCGAAGTCGGGGGCGATTTGAGGGCGGTCGAGCCGGGCTCCGCGGCGGCCGAGCGGCTGAAGCAGGCGCTCATCGACCGCGGCATGTGGTCGCAGTATCTCGAGGTGGGGATCGGCCCTTACGCCGAGGTGTTCACCAAATGCCAGCCGATGTCGGCGGTGGGCCCTTGCGCCGATATCGGCCTGCACCCGGACTCGGTGTGGAACAACCCGGAGCCCGAGGTCGTGTTGGTGGTGAACGCGCGCGGATCGCTCATCGGCGCCACCCTCGGCAACGACACGAACCTGCGCGACTTCGAAGGCCGCAGCGCCTTGCTCCTGGGCCAGGCCAAGGACAACAACGGGTCGTGCGCGCTGGGCCCGTTCATCCGGCTCATCGACGAGACCTTTACCATCGACGACCTGCGGGCGGCGGAGGTGCGGCTCGAGGTGCGGGGCGACGACGGCTTCCGCCTCGACGACCTAAGCTCGATGCGCGAGATCAGCCGCGACGTCACGGACCTGGTAGCCCAGACCATCAATGCAAACCACCAGTATCCGGACGGGCTGATGCTGTTCACCGGCACCATGTTCGCGCCGACCCAGGACCGCGACCGCCCGGGCGAGGGCTTCACCCACAAGCTGGGCGACCTGGTTTCCATCGCCTCCCCCAAGCTGGGCACACTGGTGAACCGCGTCGGACGGAGCGACCAACTGCCGCCCTGGATCTTCGGCAGCCACGCGCTCATGCGCAACCTGAGCGCCCGCGGCCTGATCTGAGCGGGCGGGCCGAAAGCCCGGTTTACCCCGGCAGTTGGCGGGCGCGCGATGCGCCGCCGTTCCAATCCTCGCTTGCGCCCGATCCCGCCATCGACCTCGTGGTTGCCTCTTGAGTTCGGGCCGAGGCCCTTGTCAATGATGGCCCGAAGGGCCACC
>JBHICX010000238.1:0-4273 GCA_046759805.1 Kiloniellales bacterium
CAACCCGCCGGAGGTTCGCTCCTATGCCCGCCGCCGAGGCTGGCGCCGCAACCCGCCGGGATCGGCGCACCCGCCTGCGCGACATCATCCGCGACCACTCGCTGTTGCAGGGCGGCGACTTCGTGCTGTCGTCGGGGCGGAGGAGTGCTCTGTTCTTCGACATGAAGATGACCATGCTGGACCCCGAAGGGTCGGCGCTCATCGCCGAGGCGGTGCTCGATCTGATCGAGGGCGAGGAGGCGGAGTTCATCGGCGGCATCGAGCTGGGCGCGGTCCCGATCGTCGCCGCGGTCTGTGCGGAGAGCGCCCGGCGGCGGCCGATTCGCGGCTTCATCGTTCGCAAGCGCAAGAAGGGCCATGGCACCGATCAACTGATCGACGGCCATATCCGTGAGGGTGCCCGCGTCATCGTGGTCGAGGACGTGACCACCACCGGCGCCTCGGTCATGCAGGCGGTCGAGGCGGCGCGCGCCATGGGCTGCCAGGTCAGCAAGGCGATCACCATCGTCGATCGACTGGAGGGCGCCGCGGAGAACCTCGCCAAGGAGGGAGTCGAGCTCAAGTCCGTGTTCACCCGGCACGACTTCATCGACTGACCGGATCGACTGACCGGCGCCACCAGTGCCGCCTACAAGGTGGCGCCCGGGCTGCCGAGCGTATGCTCCGTGAGTTCCCTGGTGATAAACTCGAAGGCCTGGTTGACCGAGTTCGTTTGGAAGAACAGGTCCAGGTCCTCCCTGTCTATCACGCCGAATTTCGCCAGGGCCTCGAAATCAATCACCTGCCGCCAGAACTCCGTGCCGAAAAGCACGATCGGCAGGCGTTTTCGCATCTTCAAGGTCTGAATCAAGGTCAGGACTTCGAACAACTCGTCCAGGGTTCCGAAGCCGCCGGGCATCGCCACCGCCGCCTTCGCCAGATAGGCGAACCAGAACTTGCGCATGAAGAAGTAGTGGAACTCGAAGGCCAGCTGCCGGGTCACGTAGGGGTTCACGAAATCCTGGACGGGAATCGAAATCGTCAGACCGATGTTGAGGCCCTTGGCCTCGGACGCGCCCCGGCTGGCGGCTTCCATGATCCCCGGGCCGCCGCCGGTGCAGATCACGAAACGCCGATCGGTGCCCTCGAGCGACTTCGACCACGAAGTCAGACGATGCGCCAGCTCGCGCGCGTCCTCGTAGTAGCGCGACATCCTGAACCGCATTTCGGCGGTTTCGATGTCTGCTTCGCCTCGCTGCGCGGCTTCCAACTCGGCCGATGCCGCCTCCTTCGAAGGAATGCGGGCCGAACCGAAGAAGATGATGGTGTCCCTGACCCGCAGCCTGTCAAATCGGGCCTCGGGTTCGAGATACTCGGCCATGATGCGCAGCGGACGCGCATCCCTGCTGTCGAGGAAGGCCTCGTTCCGGTAGGCCTTCACCACGCCATAACGTTGCTTCTCTATGTCCATCGACGGTCCGTGCCTTGCGATCCTGAAGCCGGTCGGTCGCCGGCTCCCATGACCGCTTATCGGAAGTTGGTGAACGAAAGCACTCTCGCTTGCCTCTGCCTTAAAGCACTCACTGTTTGGTCGGAGCCAGCCCACGCCCCCACCCGGCCACCCGCGGGATCGTCTGCCTTCGCCGAACGACCCGTCGCCCGAAGGGCTTTGGCCCGCAGGGCGAAGCCCCGGCTTCGCGCAGGCAGGTACGCTTGGGGTGGCCGGCTGGGGGCGAGGGCTGGCGCGATTCCATTCAAGCTGAAAATTCCCTAGGGCTGGAGCAGTTCGGGGCGGATCATCCAGGCGATCACCCACCGGCCCGCCTGGCCGCGCTCGAGACAGACCAGGCTGCCGGGACGGAACGCGGCGACGCTCACCTCCTCGTCGCCGGTGGTGAGGCGGGCGACGAACCGGTCCATGAACGGCAGATGGCCCACCACCAGCGCATCGTCCGCCCAGCCAGAGACCTCGCGGGCCAGGGTGTCGGTCGGGTCGTTCGGGTCGAGCCCGCGGCTGGCCTCGACTTGGGCCCCCGGGGCCATGGCCTGGGCCAGGATCTCGGCGGTCTCTCTGGCCCGCGTCTTGCCGCTGTGCAGGACCCGGGCGGCTCCGATATTGCGTTCGGCGAGGAAGGCCGCCAGCCGGTCCACGTCCCTCCTGCCGGTCTCGCTGAGCGGCCGGTCGGGATCGACCTCCTTGCCGACCGCGTCACCGTGCTGGACCAAGTACAGCCTCATCCTTCGAGCCCTCCACGAGTTGCCCAGGGGCCTAGGCGACGGCCACGGCGGCGCCCAAGGTCGGCCCGATCTCACGGTGCACCACCAGGTCCGCCAGGCCGTCAAGCTCGGTCGGCTCCCGGTTCACGATCACCAGCCGGGCGCCGTTCTGCTTGGCCAGCGCCGGGAAGCCGGCCGCGGGATACACCACCAGCGATGAGCCGACGGCGAGGAACAGGTCGCAGGCAAGCGTCGCCGCCTCGGCCCGCCGCATCGCCTGTTCCGGCATCGGCTGGCCGAACGAGATCGTCGCCGTCTTCACGATGCCCCCGCAGCGGCGGCACACCGGCAAGGTCTCGTCGGCCAGAAACGCCTTTCTGATCGGCTCCAGCTCGTAGCGCTCGCCGCAATCGAGACAGCCGGCATAGGTGGTGTTGCCGTGCAACTCGATCACCCGGTCCGCGGGCACGCCCGAGGCCTGATGCAGGCCATCGATGTTCTGGGTCACAACCCAGGACACGGTCCCTCTTCTTGCCAGCTCGGCGACGGCGCGATGTCCGCGGTTGGGTCGCGCCCGCTCCACGTCCCCATGGGTGGCGAACTTGCGCTCCCAGTATCGGTGCCGCGCCGCCTCGGAGGCCAAGAACTCCTCGAACGTCACCGGTCGATAGCGGCTCCAAATGCCGCCCGGGCTGCGGAAGTCGGGGATGCCCGATTCGGTGCTGATTCCGGCCCCGGTGAACACCACGGCGGCGCGGCTCGCGTCGAGCATTCGCCGCAATCGTGCCGTCGTCGGATCCTGCGTCGTCACCACGATCGTCCGCCCCCGCTGTCGGTTAGCGAGTTCGACCAAGGCGGCCCCCGGGCCCATGATCGGGCCCCAACTATACGCCGCAACCCGGCCCCGGATGGGGATAATTACTAGACTAACCCACGCTATCAACCGCCGCCGTCGAATGAGGTGCGACAAGGAGCCGTCGATCCGGTATGCGATGGACATGTCGCAAGAGGGCGCTTGCAGCCCCTTGCCGTAGACGATAACGTGGCTCGGGTTCGGGCGGGGGCCAACTCGAACCCACGGCGGCCCGGAAGGAGGTAAGGCCCAGTCGGTTCGGCGTCATGATCCCGAACATGGTGACCGGGCCATTGGGGACAGCACAGATACGATAGCCGGGCGGGTCCACCACTGGATACGGTGGGGGACCAGCGCAGGGGGCCGCTGCTAGGCAAGCGGGTCGATGGAGGGGGCCATTGAGCAAGTTGCGAAGCCTGGCGAATAGGCTTTTTCCGGAACGACAACTATTCTTGCGCACGGAAGGCCGCGTGCGTTTCCTGCGGCTTCCGCAAAGCGTTGAAATCGGTGTCTTCGGGGTGGGGCTGACCGGCGTCGCATGGGTGCTGTACGCGTCCTTTATGTACGTCGAGCACAGCCGGGTCATCGCCGCGAACGAGGCCCGATTCGAGCGTCAGAAACTCGCCTTCGAAACGTTGTTGGGAGAGGTCGCCGCCTATCAGGCCAAGATCGCCAACCTGTCGCGCACGGTGAAGGAGCGGCAGAGCGATCTGATGAGCCGCCTGTACGAGGCGGAGTCGGTCGAGGACCCGGGCGGAGAGGAACCTGCGGCCCGTGATGCGCTGCACGAGCAGCTGGCGCTCATCGACGGCGGGCTCAGGGCGATCACCGAGACGGGGCGGGTCCTCGCGGACAACCTAGCCGCCACGGCCTCCGACCTGGAGGCCGCCGTCGTCGAGTCCAATGAGGCGGTGACGGCGCATCTCGATCTTTGGGAACGGCTTCGGGTGACCCAGGAGGAACTACGCCAGTCGCAGGAAATCGTCGCCGTCATGCAGGCGGATCTGGATACCACCAAACCCCGTCTCGAGGCGGCCGTGCAGCAACGGCTGCAGGCGGTCAACGCGTGGCACGAGTTGCAGGACCAATACGTGGCGGTGCAGGAGCAGCTGCGCCAGGCGCAGGAAACCGTCGCCGTCATGCAGGCGGATCTGGATACCACCAAACCGCGTCTCGAGGCGGCCGTGCAGCAACGGCTGCAGGCGGTCAACGCGTGGCACGAGT
>JBHICX010000239.1:0-4256 GCA_046759805.1 Kiloniellales bacterium
GCCGTCCAGCAGGACTTCCCGTTTGCCCACGTGATTGGCCGCGCCGACCACGCCTTGCTTCTCCATTCGCTCGATGATGCGGGCCGCCCTGTTGTAGCCGATCTGCAGGTGCCGCTGGATGAAGCTCGTCGACGCCTTGCGCTCGCGAGCCACGAGGGCGACCGCCTCGTCGTACAACTGGTCGCTTTCGCTGCCAACGCGGCCCATATCGAAACCGGGAATGCCGGCTGCCGCGTCCTCGTCCTCGGTTACGTCGTCCAAATAGTCCGGCTCTCCCTGCGCCTTGAGAAAAGCGACGATTTCCTCGACGTCGGCGTCCGCCACCAAAGGTCCATGGACCCGGGTGATGCGCCCGCCGCCGGCCATGTAGAGCATGTCTCCCATGCCCAGAAGCTGCTCGGCGCCCTGCTCGCCGAGGATGGTGCGGCTGTCCACCTTCGTGGTCACCTGGAAGCTCACGCGGGTGGGGAAGTTCGCCTTGATCGTGCCGGTGACCACGTCGACCGAAGGCCGCTGCGTCGCCATGATCAGATGGATGCCGGCGGCGCGAGCCATTTGCGAAAGCCGCTGGATGGCCGCTTCCACGTCCTTGCCGGACACCAGCATCAGGTCCGCCATCTCGTCGACGACGACGACGATCTGGGGCAGACGTGTGGTGTCGAGGGGCTGGTCCTCGAAAACCGGCTTGCCGGTTTCGGCGTCGTAGCCGGTCTGAACCTTGCGTATTAACACCTCGCCGCGCTTGCCGGCCCGGTCCAGCCGCTGGTTGTAGCCGGCGATGTTGCGCACGCCGAGGAGCGACATGGCGCGGTACCGGTTCTCCATCTCCCGCACGACCCATTTGAGCGCCACCACCGCCTTCTTCGGGTCCGTCACCACGGGGGCCAGAAGATGGGGGATGCCATCGTAGACGGACAGCTCCAGCATCTTCGGATCGATCATGATGAACTTGCAGTCGTCGGGCCGCAGCCGGTAGAGCAGCGAGACGATCATGGCGTTCAACCCGACCGACTTGCCCGAGCCGGTGGTGCCGGCGACCAGGAGATGCGGCATGCGGGCGAGGTCGACCAAAACCGGCGCACCGCCAATGTCCTTGCCAAGCGCCAGGGTCAGGGTCCCCGGGGCCTTCTCGAACTCGGCCGAGGCCAACAACTCATATAGCGTGACCACCTCGCGGGTCATGTTCGGCAGCTCGATGCCGATCACGCTACGACCCGGCACGACCGCGATACGCACCGAGACGGCGCTCATGGAGCGGGCGATGTCGCCGGCGAGACCGATGACCCGGCTCGTCTTCGTGCCCGGCGCGGGCTCCAGCTCGTAAAGAGTCACCACGGGCCCCGGCCGCACCTTGACGATCTCTCCACGGACGCCGAAGTCCTCCAGGATCGCTTCGAGAAGGCGCGCGTTCTGCTCCAGGTTGTCCCGTCCCATCTCCGCTGTCGCCGGGCGCCCCGGCGGCGGCGTGAGCAGGTCGAGCGGCGGAAACTCGTGGGCGCCCGGGGGTACCGGCAGGTCGAGCCGCTGTTGCCGCGCCGCCCGACCTCGCCGGCCGGGCATGACGGGACCGGGACGGGGGGCAACGCGCGTGTCGCGGCCAAGCCCCGCCTGTGGCGCCGGGGCGGCGGCCGATTCCGCGAGTTGCTTCTCCGGAGGATCGAGCCTTGGTTCGAGGCGCCGGCGGCGGCCGCTCAGTCGCCGTGCGGTGCGCTCGACCCACGCGGTCCCGGTGATGGCGAAGCCTGCGGCGCTCCCCATCAGTCGTACCGCGTACTTTGCGCCGCGCGCGGCGGCAAAGCCCGAGCGCAGCCATGCGACCGGCGGTATCGCCAGCATGTACAGCCATGACGCGACAGTCGCCGCCGCCAGCATGGCCAGCAGCACCGCCCCCACGGCGACGCCGAAATCGATACGCTGGACCTGGGCGAAGGCGATGTCGCCCAGCGCACCGCCAAGGCCGCTATGCTGGGACCAGAATTGGGGCGCGCCGAAGGCGGCGAGGGTGATCGATGCGAACGCGGTGGCGCAGGGGAGCAGGAGGATCCGCCGTCGCGCCAGCGGCACGACCCGGTGGCGCAGCAGGCCGAACCCCCACACCAGCAACGTGACGACCGGCAGCCACGCGGCCAGCCCCAACGCCTGCAGCATCAGGTCGGCGGCATACGCGCCCGGCAGTCCCGCCAGGTTCCGCGGCGCTTCGTAGGTGGCGTTGTTGAGGGACGGGTCGGAGGGATCGTAGCTCGCAAGGGCAACCGCCAGGACCGCCGCGGCGGTCAAAAGACCGAGTCCCACAAGCTCGAAGATGCGACGCTTCAGGAACACCCGGAGCGCCGCGGGCAGGAACGCCCGCCCGCCGATACCTCCCGGCCCCGATGCCGTGCTGCGCGCTGCCATGAACTTTCCTCACTCCCTTCGTGCGGCGAGGGTGTCCCGGATGCCGATCACTGCTCGTCGCATCGTCTCCAGGTCGTGCACCAGCGCGACGCGAATGAACGGCGCCCCGGGGTTGTCGCCGGCTTCGTCCGGTCGTGCGAGGTAGGCGCCTGGCAACACCTGGACCCCCGCGTCGCGCCACAGCTCGCGCGCCGCCCGTTCGCCGTCGCCCACTTCGAGCCAGAGAAAGAATCCACCACCGGGCCGCTCCGCGCCGAGGGCGCCGTCCAGAATGTCGAGGGCGACGTCGAACTTTTGCCGGTACAGCTCCCGGTTGGCGTCGACATGCGCCTCGTCGCGCCAAAGCCGGGTCGAGGCCGCCATGATCGGCATTGGCATCGTGGCCCCCGCATACTGTCTGAGTTGTACGAAGCTCCGCACCAGCCGGCGGTCGCCGGCGACGAACCCCGAGCGCAGTCCGGGAACGTTGGACCGCTTGCTCAACGAGTGGAAGACCAGCACGTTGTCCGAGCCGCCGCCCATTCGGGCGCACACCTCGAGGGCGCCCGGGGGCGCTTCGGCCGTATAGATCTCGGCATAGCACTCGTCGACCGCCAGCACGAAATCGTGCGCGCGCGCCAGCGCGATGGCGCCCGCCAGCTTCTCGCGGTCGGCCACCGAGCCCTGGGGGTTGGCGGGCGAGTTGATGTAGGCGAGGGCGGCGCGATCGAGCACCGCCGCCGGTAGCTGACGCAGGTCCGGCTGAAAACCGTTCTCACGAGTTGCCGGCAGCATCACCGGCTCGGCGCCGGATGCGATGGCGGCGCCGAAGTAGACGTGATAGAGCGGATTCGGCATCAGCACCGCGGGCCGTCCGACGCTCAAGCGCCGCGGCACCGCGACGAGGGCGGCCATGAACAGGGCTTCCCGCGTGCCCACAACCGGCAGGACCTGATCGTCCGCGTCGAGCCATCCCTCGGGCAGCCCGTATCGACGCACAAGCCACCGCGCGATTGCCGCGCGAAGCTCGGACGTACCCGCGATCGGCGGATAGCGGCCCCAATCGGCCGCGTGCTCGGTGAGCGTCGGCGCGATGAACCCGGGTGGCTCATGCTTCGGCTCACCGAAATGCATATGAACCGGGTCCACACTGGCCGGCGGAGAGATGCCATCGAGCAAGCTGCGCAGGCGCTCGAAGGGGTAGTCGGTGAGCTGCTCGAGGCGATCGTTGAGCATGAACGCGGAGCTGTGTTTCCTCGCCGGCATTCGCCTTCCATGGGCGTGCGCGGCGCCCAGGAAAAGCGGGAAAGGATACTATGGTCAAAGGGTTGACAAGACAAGCTGAGAAGAAAGTCCAGCTTGGCGGTGGAAAAACGGCCCGGCAGACAGGACTGCCGGGCTCGATAACGCAACCGGCGGTCTAGACGGTCTGGGAGCCGCGCCCGAACTCGGGATAGGCCTCGAGGCCCAGCTCGACCCGGTCCAGACCGTTGTCCTCGGCGTCCTCGCTCGCACGGATCCCGATCGTGTGCCTGAGCACGAGCCATAGCACGGCGCTTGCAACCGCCATGTAGACGCCGACGACAATCACGCCCAGGGCCTGGATGGCCAGGTTGCCGTCGCCGAAGATGCCAACGGCCAGGGTGCCCCAGACACCCGCCACGAGGTGAGCCGAGATGGCACCGACCACGTCGTCGATTCGCAGCCGGTCGAGCAGCGGTATGGCGAAGACCACGAGTGCGCCGCCGACGGCGCCCACGATGATGGAAAGCAGGTGGTTCTGCAGATCTGGCCCGGCGGTGATGGCCACGAGGCCGGCGATGGCGCCGTTGAGCGCGATGGTGAGGTCGATTTTCCTGTAGAGGGCCTGGTTCACGAGCATC
>JBHICX010000240.1:0-4245 GCA_046759805.1 Kiloniellales bacterium
AGCCCATCCGCTCAAACGCCGCTGGGCTTCCGCCGCATAAGCGGCGACGCGCGGTTGCGCTTGCCGATGAACGCATGTGTCACCACATGCGCTCATCGGTATGACACGGGCTTTCGGGCGAATGTCGCCTCGCCTTGCCCGCGCCCCATGGGCCGGGGCCGGCGGTGATGGACCTCAGCGCCTATTTCGACGCCGAACTGGACCAGCACCAGGCGGTGCTGCAGGCGACCCGGGCCGAGCTGGCGGCGCCCTTCCAGCGGCTGGTGGAGGCCTGCGCCGAGGCAGTGCGCGGCGGCCACAAGATCATGTTCTTCGGCAACGGTGGCAGCGCCGCAGACGCCCAGCACCTGGCGACCGAGCTTACGGTGCGCTACGTCGCCGACCGCCAGCCGATTGCCGCGGTGGCGCTCACCACCGACAGCTCGGCGCTCACCGCCATCGGTAACGACCTCGGATTCGACCAGCTTTTCGCCCGCCAGATCCGGGCGCTGGGACGGCCGGGCGACGTGGCCATCGCGATCACCACCTCGGGCCGCAGCGCCAACGTGATCCTGGGGCTCGAAGCGGCGCGCGAGCTGGGCATGGTGCCGGCGGCGCTGGGCGGCGGCGACGGCGGCCGCCTGCCGGGCCTGGCGGACCCGCTGCTGATCGTCCCGTCCGACGTGACGGCACGCATCCAGGAGATGCACATTACCCTGGGGCAGATGCTGTGCGGCGCGCTGGAGCGGGTGCTGGGGCTGATCTGAGCCGGCGCCGCGGTAGAGCCCCGGAGGAATCGGGTATGATACCGGAGACGAAAGTCTTGCTAAGGGGGCTGCCCAGTTGGGTCGGCGCCGCACGCGCGGGACGGGCATTTGAATGGCCCCCGCCACAAGGCATTCGACTTTGAGGTTGATTGAGCCGTGACCGAGCGATCCGATCTCGCCGCCTTCGTCGAGCGCATGGCCGGGGTGCAAGTGCTGTGTGTCGGTGATGTCATGCTCGACCGCTACGTCTACGGCGCGGTCGAGCGAATCTCGCCGGAGGCGCCAATTCCGGTGATGCGCGTGGAGCGCGACCAGGCGATGCTGGGCGGCGCCGGCAACGTGGTGCGCAACCTGTCGGCGTTGGCCGCCCAATGTGCCTTCGTCTCGGTCATCGGCGACGACGCCGCCGGCCGTGAGGTCAAAAGCCTGACGGCCAACCAGGGCGGGGTGCGGCCGCATCTCATGATGCAGCGCCGCCGCGGCACCAGCATCAAGACCCGATTTATCGCAAGCGGCCAGCAGCTGTTGCGCGAGGATCGCGAGACCGTGGCGCCGGTTGGCCCCACGGCCCGGCGCAAGATCATCGACCGGGTGCAGGCGGCGCTGGAGAGCAGCACGGTGGCGGTGCTGTCCGACTACGGCAAGGGGGTTCTGAGCGATTCGGTGATCCGCGGCGTAATTGAGGCGGCGCGGGAGGCCGGCCGCCCGGTGATCGTCGATCCCAAGGGCACCGACTATCGGCGCTACGCCGGGGCCACGGTGATCACCCCGAACCGCAAGGAGCTGGCGGCCGCGGCCAACGGCCCGGTGGACGGCATCCCGGCGGTCACCGAAACCGCCGCCGGGCTCATTGACGCCTGCGGCATCGAGGCAGCGATGGTGACCCTGGGCGAGGCCGGCATGGCGCTGGTGAACCGCCCCGGCGCCGGCTTCTTCGCCGCCGGTGCCGAACATCTGGGCGCCGAGGCGCGCGAGGTTTTCGACGTCTCGGGCGCCGGCGACACGGTGGTGGCGACATTCGCCGCGGCACTGGCGGCCGGGGCGCCACCCAATGCGGCGGCGCGCCTGGCCAACGCCGCCGCCGGAATCGTGGTCGGCAAGCTGGGCACCGCCGTGGCCCATGCCTCGGAGTTGTTCGCCACATTGCACGCCCAGGAACTCTTGAGCGCCGAGGCCAGGCTGGTGCGCTTGGCCGCGGCGCTGGACCGGATCGCCGACTGGCGCGCCAAGGGGCTCAAGATCGGCTTCACCAACGGCTGCTTCGATCTGTTGCATCCGGGCCATGTGAGGCTGTTGGAGCAGGCCCACGCCGCCTGCGACCGGCTGGTGGTGGGCTTGAACTCGGATGCCTCGGCACGGCGCGTCAAGGGCCCCGAGCGGCCGATACAGTCGGAATCGGCGCGCGCCGCGGTGCTTGGCTCGCTGGCCACGGTCGACCTGATCGTGGTGTTCGGCGAGGATACCCCGCTCGAGCTCATTCGGGCGATTCGCCCCGAGGTGCTGGTCAAGGGGGCCGACTACTCCATCGACCAGGTGGTCGGCGCTGACTTGGTGCAGGGCTATGGCGGCCGGGTGCTGCTGGCGGAGCTGGCCGAGGGCCACTCCACCAGCGCCACCATCGCCCGCATGGGCAAGGAATAGCCGGCCCCATGACCGAGGGCAAACCCCCGCCCAGCTTGGACGAGTTGAACGAGCGCCTGCGCGAGGCACGGGCCCGCTCGGAGCGGCACGGCGACGGCCCCGGCGGTAAGGCCAGGGCGGCGGAGGGCTTGGGCCTCGGCCTCAGGGTCGCGACCGAGCTGGTGGCGGCGCTGGTGGTCGGGGTCGGCATCGGGCTCCTGCTCGATTACTGGCTCGGCACCAAGCCGTGGATGCTGGTGGTGTTCTTCTTCCTGGGTGCGGCTGCCGGCTTCCTGAACGTGTATCGCACCATGGCCGGGCTGGGCGGCGCGGTCGGCTACGCGAGCCGCCGCGACGCGGCTAAGGGGGAGGAACCGGATCGCGATGGCCGAGATTGAAAAGCACGGCCCGCTCGACCAGTTCGAGATCCACCGGTTGGTCCCGATCGAGCCCGGCGGCCTTGACCTGTCGTTCACCAACTCGTCCTCGTTCATGGTCGTGGGCGTGGTCCTGGTAAGCCTGTTCATGATCCTGGGCATGCGCCGGCGGGCGCTGGTTCCCGGGCGCTGGCAGTGCCTGGTCGAGCTCAGCTACGAGTTCATCGCCGGCCTGGTGCGCGACACCGTGGGCGCCGAGGGGCGCCGGTACCTGCCCATCGTGTTCACGATCTTCATGTTCGTCCTGGCCGCCAACACGCTCGGCATGGTGCCCTACAGCTTCACCGTCACCAGCCACATCATCGTCACCTTCACCATGGCGCTGTGCGTGTTCATCGCGGTAACGGTGCTGGGCTTCGTGCGCCACGGCCTGCATTTCGCCAGCTTCTTCGTGCCGCCGGGTCTGCCGGTCTACCTTTGGCCGCTGTTGATCCCGATCGAGGTCATCTCGTACTTGTCGCGGCCGATCAGCCTGTCGGTGCGGCTGTTCGCCAACATGCTGGCCGGCCATACGCTGATGAAGGTGTTCGCCGGGTTCGTGCCGGCATTGGGTCTCGCCTTCGGCGCGCTGCCGCTCGCTTTCGTGGTGGCGCTGACCGGGCTCGAGTTCCTGATCGCCTTCCTGCAGGCCTACGTGTTCGCTATCTTGACCTGTATCTACATCAACGACGCGGTGCACCTGCATTGACCGCGGCGCGGCCGGCGGAGGAAGGCGGAGAACGGCAAGCGCACTACTCGGATCATACGGAGGGAAAGGCAAACCATGGAACTGGACGCGGCAAAGGTTATCGGCGCCGGGCTGGCGACGATCGGCGTCGCCGGCGCCGGTGTCGGGATCGGCGCCATCTTCTCGTCCTTCATCACCGCCGTGGGGCGCAACCCGGCGGCTCGCGGCGAGGTGTTCACCATGACCATGCTGGGCTTCGCGCTGGTAGAGGCCATCGCCTTGTACGCGCTGGTCATCGCCTTGGTCATCCTGTTCGGTTTGTAGCGCCACCGCCGGCCACAGGAGCAGCCCGGCATGCCGCAGCTCGAACAGCTCGATACCTACGCCTCGCAGATCTTCTGGCTGGCGCTCACCTTCATCCCGCTGTTCGTCATCCTGTGGAAGGTGGCGCTGCCCAGAGTCGACGAGGTCCTGGATGCGCGCCAGCGTCGAATCGAGACCGACCTCGAGCGGGCGCGCCAGTCGAAGGAAGAGGCGGAAGAGGTGTCGGCTGCCTACGACCGGGCGCTGGCCGAGGCGCGCAGCCGCGCCCACGGGGTGCTCACCGAGGCTTCCAAGCGACTGGCAGAGGTCGCCGCGGCGGAGCAGGCGGCGTTGCGCCGACGGCTGGCCGAGGAGGAACAGGCGGCGGTCGCGGGCATCGCCCGGGCGCGCCAGGCGGCGATGCGGAACGTCCGTCAGGTGGCCATCGAGGTGGCCGGCCTGGCGGTGACGC
>JBHICX010000241.1:0-4243 GCA_046759805.1 Kiloniellales bacterium
TGAAGATGGTGGTGATGAAGTTGATGGCGGCCAGGATCGACGAGGCGCCGGCCAGATGCAGGGAGAAGATCGCCATGTCCACCGCCGGGCCGGAATGGTAGGGAGTCGAGGCCAGCGGCGCATAGATCGTCCAGCCGGTTCCGGGCCCGGCGGTAGGGTCCGTGAATATCAGCAGCGCCGAGCCCACGAGCAAAGCGAACGACGGGATCAGGAGCCAAAAGCTGATGTTGTTGACCCGCGGAAAGGCCACGTCCGGCGCCCCGATCATGATCGGCATGATCCAGTTGCCGAAGCCGCCGATCATCGCCGGCATGATCATGAAGAACACCATGATCAGGCCGTGGGCGGTGACGAACACGTTGAACAGCTGCGCGTGCGGCGCGCCGTCGGCGGTGAGCAGGTACTGCACCCCCGGCTCCATCAGCTCCAGGCGCATGCCGAACGAGAAGGCGCCGCCGATCAGCCCGCCCACGAACGCGAAGATCAGGTACATCGTGCCGATGTCCTTGTGGTTCGTGGACAGCACCCAGCGCCTCCACCCGGTCGGGTGATCGTGATGCGCCTCGGCGTGTGCCGCGGCCGATCCGGTGTAACTCATCGTCGGTCCCCCTCCGTCACTGGTGGGCGGCCCGGGCCAGCGTCGGGTCGCCGGCGCCGGCCGCTTCGGCGGTGACCGCCGGCGCCTGGCCTTCGAGTCGGGCAAGCCGCCGGTAGGCCGCCTCGATGCCCTCGGTCCGCGCCGTCTCGGCCCACTTGGCAAAGGCGTCCTTGGACACCGCCTCGATGGCGATCGGCATGTAGGCGTGGCCGATGCCACAAAGCTCCGAGCATTGGCCGTAATAGACGCCCTCGCCCAGAATTCGCGTCCAGGTTTCGTTGATGCGGCCCGGCACCGCGTCCATCTTCAGGCCCAGCGCCGGCATGGCGAAGCTGTGCACCACGTCGCTCGCGGTCACCAGGATTCGGATCGTGGTGTCGACCGGCAGCACCACGCGGTTGTCCACCTCCAGCAGGCGGCGCTGGCCGGCCTTGATCTCGTCTTCCGGAATCATGAAGCTGTCGAAGGTGACGTCACCATGGTCCGGGTACTCGTAAGTCCAGTACCATTGTTTGCCGACGACCTTCAGCGTCATCTCCGCGTCCACCGCCCGGTCGGAGTAGTAGAGCACCCGCATGGACGGCACGAAGATCACCACCAGGATGATCACCGGAATTATCGTCCACACCAACTCGAGCGGCGTGCTGTGAGTGGTCTTGGCCGGAGTCGGGTGGCGCTTCTCGTTGTAGCGCCGCATCACGTAGACCAAGAGGCCCAACACGAATAGCGCGATCAAGGTGATGATCACCAACAGCATGTTGTGGAAGTCGTTGTACTCCACCATTACGTCCGAGGCCGCCGGCTGAAACCCGATCTGCCAGGGCAGCGGCTCGTGGGCGGCGGCGGCACCGGCGACGAGGGCCGCCAACAAGAATCCCGCCGAAGTGGCCATCGACCTCCGCACCCTCATACCCTCCTGATGCCCGGATTTCCTGGACCGGCGCGATGTTAGCAAAGCGGCCTTCCCGGCGACTGCGACCAATTGCCGCACGCGCCCTCCGACGGGGGTGGATACCCGATGGCGCGAAATCCGGTGATTATCCTTGCCGGGTGCTGCAAATCCGACCGCCAAGTGCCTACATTGACGGCAGGCCACCGCCACATCCGCCTACCCCGGGGCCTATGGTTTATTCGAGGAGTCCGTCATGTCCAACCTTGCCGCCACCGACGATCTGTTCTTCAACCGCGCCGGACTGGATCCGATCCGCGTCGAGGCCATCGTCGGCGACGCCTTGGCCGGCTGTGACGACGGCGAGCTCTACCTCGAGTACCGTCAATCGGAGGCACTGGCCTTCGACGACGGCCGGGTCAAGTCGGCGAGCTTCGATTCGAGCCACGGTTTCGGGCTCAGGGCGGTCGTCGGCGAGGCGGCCGGCTACGCGCACGCGACCGAGCTCAGCGAGGCGGCAATTCGCCGCGCCGCGGGCACGGTCCGGGCGGTGCGCGCCGGCCATTCCGGCACCATGGCCGAGCCGCCGGTCGGCACCAACCTCAAGCTCTATGACGACGACAACCCGTTGGGCGAGGTCGCCTTCGAGGCCAAGGTCAAGCTGCTCGCCGACATCGACGCGTACGCGCGGGCCAAGGACCCGCGGGTGCGTCAGGTGATGGCGTCGCTCATGGGCGAGTGGCGGGCGGTACGCATCCTGCGCGCCGACGGGCGCAGCGTCGCCGACATCCGGCCTCTGGTGCGGCTCAACGTCTCGGTGGTGGTGGAACAGGCCGGCCGCATGGAGTCCGGCAGCCACGGCGCCGGCGGGCGCACCGGGTTCGCCGCCTATCTCGACCCGGAGCAGTGGCGGGCCCAGGTCGACGACGCGCTCAGGCAGGCGCTGGTCAACCTGGGCTCGGTGCCGGCGCCGGCCGGCGAGATGCCGGTGGTGCTGGGCCCCGGCTGGCCGGGCGTCCTGTTGCACGAGGCCATCGGCCACGGGCTGGAGGGCGACTTCAACCGTAAAGAAACCTCCGCCTTCGCCGGGCTGATGGGCGAGCGCATCGCCACCCCCGGGGTCACCGTGGTCGACGACGCCACGCTCGCGGACCGGCGCGGCTCGCTCACCGTGGACGACGAGGGCACGCCGGGCCAGCGCACGGTCCTGATCGAGGACGGCGTCCTCATCGGCTTCATGCAGGACCGACAGAACGCCCGCCTCATGGGCCAGAGGCCGACCGGCAACGGCCGGCGCCAGTCGTTCGCCCACATCCCGATGCCGCGCATGACCAATACCTTCATGCTGAGCGGCGAGCGGGAGCCCGACGAGATCCTGGCCTCGGTCAAGAACGGCCTCTATGCGGTCAACTTCGGCGGCGGCCAGGTGGACATCACCAACGGCAAGTTCGTGTTCTCCTGCACCGAGGCCTATCTCATCGAGGACGGCAAGCTGGGCCCGGCGGTGAAGGGCGCCTCGCTCATCGGCAACGGCCCGGACGTGTTGACCAGGGTGGCGATGGTCGGCAACGACCTGGCCCTGGACCAGGGTGTGGGCACCTGCGGCAAGGACGGCCAGAGCGTCCCCGTGGGCGTCGGCCTGCCGACGCTCTCCATCGACCGCCTCACCGTCGGCGGCACCGCGGCGTAAGGAACTTTGGGTGGCGCTCGATGCCCGCCGACGGGGGTGCGGAATCGCCATAATCTATCAAGCCCCTGGGCGATCTCGCAGGGGCAAAATCCTTGAAGCGGCGACGACTTTGGGGCCTTGGGCGCAATAGGCGAACGCCCGCCGTCGCCGGCTTGTCGCGACCTGATCCGTGAAGCGGCGTGGCGATGAGCGCGGTGCTGGCGACGGCAGCCATCGACCGGCTGGTTGACGGCGTGATCTTTACCGGCTTCGTCGCCTTGGCGCTAATCTTCGCCGTCTTCCCCGTCTCTATGGGCCGCACGTTATGGGGCTGCACAACGGTTCGCAGCAGTCGTCGCTGCTTTTGGCGGAGGCCTTCTTCGCCTCCTCCTTCTGCTGCTTTTGAAGTACCTTGCGCTCCTCTTCCACTTTGACTTCTGACTTGGCCCCACACATTTTTCTCACCTCCATTGTCGACGAGTTGATATCAGTTGACATCACCGAGCTTAGGATTTCCAACCGTTGGAGGGTCAAGGGTCAGCTCACCTCACGCGTCGGCTCCTCCACGCCAACTATCCGGGGCGCATCGCCGAAGGCGCACTCGATAGGGTTTGTGGTGGGCGTACACCCCGCGCTCTCCCGACCGGCAGCCGCCTGTGACAGCCGTTGGAAGTAGCTCTCCAGTCGTTGGCGCAGGCCCTGGAGCAGCATGATCCGACGATCGACCTCTTGCAGTTTCTTTCCTAACAGGTGCCGTAAAGCTGGCTGCGCGGAAACACAACATTCGTCGTCGACGCAGCGCAAAAGGTCCCCGATCTCCCTGAGGGGCAAATCCAGCAAACGGCAGAGGACGATGAACTCCAACCGCTTTACATGTTCCTCGGTAAACACCCGGTACCCCACCGAAGCGTGCCCTGCTTCGCTCCGGCTCGGCGCGGGAATCAAGCCTATCTTCTCGTAGTGCCGGATCAACCGGACATCCAACCCTGTCCGCTCGGCAACCTGACCTATTCGCATACCTGCGTTCATCGCGGCGGTGTCCTCGGTTTGCTTTGGTCACATTGCTGCCCATCATAGACGCTCTAAT
>JBHICX010000242.1:0-4216 GCA_046759805.1 Kiloniellales bacterium
AGAGAGCCAGATCAGTATCTAGTCTTACGCTATAGATCCGCTTAATTACGATAGAAATTCTCTCCCCTTGGGGATTAAATCCCGCCCATGCAGAGGTACTTGACCTCGAGGAACTCGTCGATGCCGTAATGCGAGCCCTCGCGGCCGATGCCGGATTCCTTCATGCCGCCGAAGGGCGCCACCTCGGTCGAGATGATGCCGACATTGATGCCGATGATACCGTATTCGAGCCCCTCGGAGACGCGCCACACCCGGCCCAGGTCGCGGCTGTAGAAATAGGAGGCCAGGCCGAACTCGGTATCGTTGGCCATCTGGATCGCCTGCTCCTCGGTCTCGAAGCGGAACAGCGGGGCCACCGGACCGAAAGTCTCCTCGCGGGTCACCGCCATGTCGGTGGTGACATCGGCCAGCACCGTGGGCTCGAAGAACGTCCCGCCCAGGGTGTGGCGCTTGCCGCCGACCACGACGCGGGCGCCCTTGCCGACGGCGTCGGAGATGTGCGCCTCGACCTTCTCGACCGCCCTCATGTCGATCAGCGGACCCTGCTGGATGCCGGCCTCCATCCCGTCGCCGACCTTGAGCCCGCTCACCGACTGGGACAGTTTGGCGGTGAACTCTTCATAGACGCTGTCCTGGACCAAGAAACGGTTGGCGCACACGCAGGTCTGACCCATGTTGCGATATTTGGTCGCCATGGCGCCCTCGACGGCGGCGTCGATGTCGGCGTCGTCGAACACGATGAAGGGCGCGTTGCCGCCGAGCTCCAGCGACATCTTCTTGACCGTGCCGGCGCATTGTTCCATGAGCAGCTTGCCGATCTCGGTGGAGCCGGTGAAGCTCAATTTGCGCACGATCGGATTCGAGGTGAGCTCGCCGCCGACCTCGGAGGACGACCCGGTGACGACGTTGAAAACACCCTTCGGCAAGCCGGCCCGTTCGCCCAGCCCCGCCAGCGCCAGCGCGGAATAAGGGGTCAGGCTCGCGGGCTTGGCCACCATGGTGCAGCCGGCCGCGAGCGCCGGCGCGCATTTCCGCGTGATCATGGCGCTGGGAAAGTTCCAAGGGGTAATCGCGGCGGCCACCCCGATTGGTTCCTTGGTGACGACGATGCGCCGGTCTGGCGCAGGTTGGGGAATGGTGTCGCCGTAGACGCGCTTGCCCTCCTCGGCGAACCACTCGACGAAGGCGGCGGCGTAGGCCACTTCACCCTTCGACTCGGCGACGGGCTTGCCCTGCTCGGAGGTCATGATAACGGCCAGGTCCTCCTGGTTCTCGATCATGAGCTCGTACCATTTGCGCAGGATGGCCGCCCGCTCCTTGGCGGTCTTGGCGCGCCAGGCCGGATAGGCGGCGCCTGCCGCCTCGACGGCGCGGCGGGTCTCATCGGTCCCCAATTTCGGTACGGTGCCGAGGGTGCCGCCGTCCACCGGGTTGCTGACGGAGAGGGTCTCACCGCTGTCGGCGTCGACCCAGGCGCCGTCGATGTAACATTGCTGGCGGAGAAGACTGGGATCATTAAGCTGCATCGGCCGGTCCTCCCAGGTCCGAACACTTCTTGCGCAGTATAGCGCCCGGCCCCGGTGCTGTTAACCGTCTCGGGCCGCGCGCGGCCCGGGCCACGACGGGGGCGCCGCCGTCCAACCGGCGATGGCGCGCGGCCATGGGGTTTTGGTTGACCGCGGGAGGTCGTCGCACCGATACTGAACGGGAGTGGCCGCGACGGGCAAAACCGTCACACAGCCACGGGCCATCGGGAGAAGGGCTGTCATGAAAGCCTCGGATCTGTTTGTCCGCTGCCTTGAAGCCGAGGGCGTCACCCACATCTTCGGCGTTCCCGGCGAAGAGAACGCCGATTTGATGATCTCGCTCATCGACAGCCCGATCCAATTCGTGTTGTGCCGGCACGAGCAGGCCGCGGCCTTCATGGCCGACACCTACGGCCGGCTGACCGGCAAGGCGGGGGTCTGTCTCGGCACCCTGGGCCCCGGGGCGACCAATCTGGTGACCGGGATCGCCGATGCCACCATGGATCGCTCGCCGGTCGTCTGCCTCATCGGCCAGGCCACGACCGAGCGGCTGCACAAGGAAAGCCATCAGAACATGGACTCGGTCGCCATGTTCCGGCCGATCACCAAATGGGCGCAGTCGATCTATGACGAGAACGCCATTCCCGAGGTGGTGCGCAAGGCGTTCAAGCTGGCCGAGGCCGAGAAGCCGGGCGCGACCGTGGTCGAGCTGCCCGAGGACATCGCCAAGAACGAGGCGGCGCTCGCGCCCATGGCGCCGATCAAGACGCGGCGCGCCGCCGCCGACCACAAGGCCGTCGCCCAGGCCGTCGACATCATCGCCGGGGCCAAGAACCCGATCATCCTGGCCGGCAACGGCGCGGTCCGCAAACGCGCGGCCAGGCAGCTCCGCCGGTTCGCGAGCAAGGCCGGGATCGGGGTGGTCAACACCTTCATGGGCAAGGGCGCGGTGGCGATGAGCGACGCGCACTGCCTGTTCACCATGGGCCTGCAAAGCCGGGACTATATCAACCTGGCGCTCGACGACGCCGACGTGGTCATCACCGTCGGTTACGACCTGGTCGAGTACAGCCCGTCCCTGTGGAACACCCAAGGGGACAAGACCATCATCCATATCGACTTCCTGCCGGCCGAGATCGATCACCACTACCCGGTCGCCGTGGACGTGGTCTCCGACGTGGCCGACGCGTTGTGGAAGATCAACGAGGAGCTCAATCAGCGCTTCGACTCGGAGGGCAAGCTGCCGCTTTTCGACATCAAGGAGCGCGCCAAGCTGCGCCAGGCGATGCTCGACGACTTCACCATGGAGAAGGACGACGACTCGTTCCCGGTCAAGCCGCAGAGGATATTGTGGGACGTGCGCCAGGCCATGGGCCCGAACGACATCCTGCTGTCCGACGTTGGCGCCCACAAGATGTGGATCGCACGCTACTACCAGTGCGAAGAAGCCAACACCTGTCTCATCTCGAACGGATTCTGCTCCATGGGCTTCGCCCTTCCCGGCGCCATCGGCGCCAAGATCGCCCAGCCCGACCGCAAGGTGCTGGCGATCTGCGGCGACGGCGGGTTCCTGATGAACGTGCAGGATCTGGAGACCGCCGTGCGCCTCGGTCTCAACATCGTCTGCATGGTCTGGTGCGACGGGGAGCTGGGCCTTATCAAGTGGAAGCAGCAGGCCCATTTCGACGGCCGCCATTCGGATCTCGCCTTCAACAACCCGGACTTCGAACTCTTGGCCAAGTCGCTCGGCATGCGGGGCCGCACGCTCACCGGCCCGGGCCAGATCACGGGTGCGCTCGAGGAGGCGTTCAAGGGGGACGGCCCGGCCTTGATCGCCGTGCCGGTCGACTACGCGGAGAACCTCAAACTGACCCAGCGCCTGGGCAACCTCAATTTCTCGATCTGAGGCCGGGCGCGAGGCACCGAGGCTGGACCGGCCTCAGCCGCGAAGCAGGGCCTCGTGCTGGGCCACGAAATCGGCCATGTCGGGCGCGACGAAGTCCGGCTCGACATCGCCCTCCGGCGGCCGACCCGCCCCGGCGCCCGGCTTGTCGTGGCGGCGGTTGATCCACATGACAACCAGGCCCAGGGACTTGGCCGGCACGATGTCGTGATACCGGCTCTGGGCGGTGTGCAGGACCTTGTCCCTGGCCACGCCCATCTTGTCGAGCACGTCGAGGGCGTAGTGGAAGTTCCTCGGATCCGGCTTGTAGGACCCGACGTCCTCGGCGGTGACGATGGCGTCGAAGGCGACGCCCAGCTTCCTGTTGCTTTCGGCGAAGGAGGCCCGGTCCACGTTGGAGACGATGACCAGCTTGTAGTGGCGCTTGAGGTAGGCGAGCGCGGGCGGGGTGTCGGGAAAGGCGGGCCAGCTCCCGACCGAGCGCGCGAAGGCGTCCGCCTCCGCCGCCGCGACCGGTGTGCCCCACTGGCGCGCGGTTTCGGCGTAGGCCTGGCGCAGGATGTCGGGGTATGGCGTGCCCGGCGACTCCGCCTCCAGCCGCATCTCGTGCTGCCCGAGAGCCTCCAGGAGCTCCTCCTCCGTCGCCTCGACCCCGTACTTCCGGGCCCAGGGGCGCAGGTGCTCCAGGAGTCCCGTCTCCCAGTCGATGAGCGTGCCGTAGCAGTCGAAGGTGAGGGCCTCGAAGTCCGTGAGCTTCATGGTGGACGGCAATCCCTAGAGGCGAGGC
>JBHICX010000243.1:0-4191 GCA_046759805.1 Kiloniellales bacterium
GGGGGCGTGGGCGGGAGCGATTCCACGTAAGTGGATAATGCGCTAACCGACGGGCGCCCGTGCCCGTGGGTCACGGGGCCGAGTCAGAACCTGAGTCCCGTACCCACGGTGAAGGCGACGCCGGAGAAGTTCTCGTTGCCGTCGTTACCCCAGCCGGTCCAGCCGTGGAGCGCCGCCGCCGCCTTTATCCCCGGGCCGAGGGCGTAGCTGCCGCCGAGCTCGCCGGCGACCACCTGGTCGGCGTCGTTGGTGCAGCCGGAGTTGGTGCCGTCCGCCGGCGTATTGGCGGACAAGAGGGTGTTGTTGGTGGCCGTGTCACAGGCGGTGTTCACCTCCCCGTCCCCGTCGCGCCCGTAAGCGCCCTGCAGGCCGAACAGCCATGGACCGGCGCCGTAGGTGACGCCGAGGATGGTGTCGAACTGGTCGTTATTGCGCTCCTCGCCCTCGTCGTCCCATCTGGCCGCGCCGCCGACGATCCAGCCACCGAGGCCGACGTTGAAGCCGGTGGTCAGGACGTCACGCCCCTGTTGGTTGTCCGGGTCGGTGATACAGACCACGGGCTGGCCGGCGCCACCACAGGCGACGCCGTTTGCGGTACCGTTGCCCTCGACGAAGCCGCGCTCGTAGCCGAACGACCAGGCGAAGTCGGCGCGCCCAAAGCGGCGCACGATGTTCACGCCGAGGCCGATCACGTGCTCCTGGCCCGTGTCCTCGCTGTCGGAGACGAGGGTCCCGCCGGTGCCGCCCCTGCCGCCGCCGTCCGTGGTGTCCGGCGTGTAGGAGAGGCCGAACCGGAAGCCGGAGGAGTGCCGCGGCGAGAAGTAGGTGACCTTGTTGGCGTCCGACGAGATGTTCGCGAAGGTGATTACCGGGTCCCCGGCGGTGACCGCGGCGTTGCCCGCCGCCGCGACCATGGTGAACAGATTCGGCGAGTCGAGGCCGTGACCCGGCACCACGGCCGGCGCCGTGTCGTGCATCAGGAACGGCGCCGAGTTCTCGGCACCGATGACAAAGCGGCCGAAGTCGCCTTCGAAGAAGACGTAGTGCTCGTCGATCTGGTCGCCGGCCTGGTGCGCCTCGAGCTGGATGTTGACGCCGACCTTGACACCGTTGTCCAGCGTGGTGGTACCGACGAACCACACCTCGCCTTCCTGATCGACGTCGGTGTGGTGGATGTCCTCGTCATTGCCGAAGGTCGACTGAACGGCACCCACCCCCTCGTTGTCCACGTCGGATTGGGCCCGCATGGTGAGGAACGCGTTGTAGTAACCGCCCAGCGACAGGGTGATCGGCTCCGCCCCCCGGGCTACCGTGCCGGCGAGCACGCCGGCCGCCACCAGGGCCGTCGAGCCTAGAAGAACCTTCCTCATGATACCCCCTGTCAGTCTTGTCCCGTCAGCCCGGTTGCAGTGGCTCCCACCTGGGGTTGGCAGCCGGCGCCCTTCGGATGCGTGGCCCGGGGCGGCCGGTCAAACCATCACGGCAATTAAGGTTCCCCGGATATATGGTATACAGAAAGTGCAACTATCACAAATTGCAGTGGTGGGACAAGCACTGTCTTGACAGTCGTCGACAACGCAAATGACTTCCGCCGCCTGGCGGCCGGTAGGCCGGTGTTAATCTACCATCGGCTTACACTTGTCTTGGTGGCGCTGGCTGGCTTGCTCTCGGGCGCGCAGGCGCCCGCGGCGGAGGGCGGGCCGTCCGGAACGGCCTCGAGACAGCGCTTGAGCATGCCTTTACCGCCGCCGGATTTCCAGGTCCACAAGCAGCACTCCGATCTCTCCCGGCCGACACGGGCCCCCGGCACTCCCTACGACGGCCCGATCGTCGACACCCACGCGCATGTGATGAACCGCGTCGACGGCGGGCTTCGCGGCATCCTTCCCTGGATGGACCGAACAGGGGTCGAGCGGCTGATCCTGTTGCCGACGCCCAACGAGGGGATCTTTCGGGACAGGGAGGAGAACGCCCGAAACCGCCGCCGCTTCCTGGAACTGGCGGGCGAACGCGGCGGGCGCCTATGCGGCAGCACCTACCTGACCCAATGGATGAACGGCGCCTACCGCACCGGTTACCAGGAGGCGGAGCTGGAAAAACGCCTCGAGAGGCTGCGCCAGGAGCTCGACGGCGGCACCTGCCTCGGGGTCGGAGAGATCGGGCCCTATCACTTCGAAAAGAAGCCGGGCCAGGCGATCATCGAGTTCCCGCTAAATTTTGAGCCCGTGCTGGCGGTGGCCGGGATCGCCGCCGAGCGGAACCGGTGGCTCGACCTGCACGCCGAGCCGGTCACGCCCGACGGCCGCTCGGTCGAGGACGCACTGTTCGGCGGCATCGCGCTTCTTTATCGGCGTTTCCCGAACCTCAAGCTGATCCTGTCACACACCGGGATGACCAACCCCTTGAACGCCCGGGCGTTGCTCGAGACCTACCCCGAGCTGATGATGAACCTGAAGATGGTCCGGCCGGGCGGGCGCCTGACATGGGACCACCTGGAGCCGATTTCGAACGCCGAGGACCGGCTCTACGAGGACTGGGCGCGGCTGATGGAGGATATGCCCGAACGATTCATGGTCGGCACCGACGCCCGATTCGGCACCCGGCAATACGCCGGCAAGCGCTACGGAAGGACCATCGCCGGGCTGCGGCGCGTCCTCGGCAGCCTCGACCGGCCCGCCGCCGACCTCATCGCCCACGGCAACGCGCGCCGCGCCTTCAAGGCGTCGGCGTCGGCGCCTTCGGGAGAAGCCGCGACCAAGTCCCCGACGCTTGGAGAGGATCGCGGGCGCAAGAAACGACGCAAGAAGCGGCGCCCCTGACGCGCCACGCCGGTGTGGCGGAGCCGCAGACGCCGCCTGGTGGCCCGGCGGCTATGCGAGAGCCTGGCGCATGGGGACTTGCAGCGCCGCAGCACATCGGCGCAAGCCTTCGAGCGTCAGGTCGTTCAAGGGGATGCCGTCCCGTTCGAACTCCGCTGCAAGCTCATGTTCCATCAGGCCGGGAGTCAGCACTTCATCGACGCCCTCCGCCCTGGCGCTGGTCCGGATCTGACGGATCGCCGCGTCGGTGCGCGCCTTCACGGCCGCCACGTCATCGAACGCGGCGACGTCGATGGCGATCACGGTTTGACCGTCCTTGCCGGGCACGGGGCCGGCCTCCAGGCTCCCCAGACGGGTGCCGTAAGCGGCGTCGGTAAGGACGGTGGACAGGAGGCCGGACATGATCGCAAGCCCGATCCCCTTATGCCCGCCGATCGGCTGGATCAGGCCGCCAAGCGCCGCCGCTGGATCCGTCGTCGGCCGGCCGGCGCTGTCCAGCGCCCAGCCGTCCGGAATCCGCTCGCCCATTTGCGCATAGATCTGGACCTTTCCGCGCGCGGTGGCGCCGAACGAGGTGTCGAGGACCAGGGGCGGTTCGTCGCCGGCCGGGATGGCGATCGACAGGGGGTTGAGGCCCACGATCCGCTCCACGCCGCCGATCGGCGCCATGGTCGGCAAGGCGTTGGTCATGGCGATCCCGATCATGTCCTCACGCACCGCCATCAGCGTGTAGTAGTCCATGGCGCCACAGTGATTGCTGTTCTTCACCGCCGCCAGCGCCACACTGGCCTCGCGGGCCCTGGCGATCGCCTGGCGCATCGCGAAGCACACCCCGATCTGTCCCATGGCGTTGTTGCCGTCGATGACCAGCGCCGAGCCGCGCTCGCAGACCACGGCCGGACGGCCACGCGGGTCGACCCCTTCCTTCACCAGCTTGTCGACATAGCTCGGAACCCGCATCACCCCATGCGAGTGGATTCCGCGCAGATCGGCCGTCACCAAGGTGTCGGCGAGCCGCGCCGCGTCCTCCGGCGCCATGCCGCAGGCTTCGAAGATGTCGCCGACTAGGCGCTTGAGCGACTCGGCGGCCACCCGCTTTTCGGTGTGCGTGCCCGGATATCTCGCCATGTCGTGGCCCCGTCTCTGCAAGCTTGACATGCCGGCCAAAGGCCGGCCCAGGCGGAATGGGTCACCCCCGTCCCGGGGCGATGCGGCGGTAGCTGAGGGCCTCGGCCACGTGGATGCGGTGTACGCGCTGGCTTGCGTCCAGGTCGGCGAGCGTGCGCGCGACCCGCATCACCCGGTGGTAGCCACGCGCCGAGAGCCGCAGGCGCTCGGTCGCCGCCGTGAGCAGCTGGCGGCCCGCCGGGTC
>JBHICX010000244.1:0-4187 GCA_046759805.1 Kiloniellales bacterium
TGGGAAATCCCAGTTAATAAATCTGCCCGCCGCACATCAGATCATGTGGCTCCGAGACCTCCGTGGTCCCACTCTTGACAATCTGGTTGGATCAGGCGAAGGGCTGACCCCGAGTTCGCAGGCGCGGGGCAGGCGCTGGGGTCGTGGCCTTGCGGCGCCTAAAGGGACGCGATCATGATCTACCGTCGTCTCGGTCGCACAGAGCTTGAAGTGAGCGTCATCTGCCTCGGCAGCATGACCTGGGGCGAGCAGAACACCGAGGCCGAGACGCATCGGCAGATCGACTACGCCTTCGACCACGGCGTCAATTTCATCGACACCGCGGAGATGTACGCGGCGCCGCCGAGGGCCGAGACCCAAGGGGCGTCGGAGGCCTGTATCGGCGGCTGGCTCAAATCCAGCGGCAAGCGCGACAAGGTCATCATCGCCACCAAGATCATCGGCCCCAGCGACCGCTTTCCCTGGATCCGCGACGGCACAACCCGATTCGACCGGCGCCACGTCGCCGCCGCCGTGGAGGCGAGCCTGAGGCGGCTCGAGACCGACTACATCGACCTCTATCAGCTACACTGGCCGGCCCGGCGCGGCACTTATTTCGGCGGGCCCGGCCCGCACCAGCTGGCGGACGACGACCCGATCCCGATCGAGGAGCAGCTGGCGGCGCTGGAGGCGCAGATCAAGGCCGGCAAGATCCGCTATGTCGGGCTGTCCAACGAGACCCCCTGGGGCATGCTGAAGTTCATCGAGACGGCGGCGCGCAACGGCCTGCCACGCATCGCCAGCATCCAGAACCGGTACAACCTGTTGAACCGGAGCTTCGAGGTCGGCCATGCCGAGATCGCCATGCGCGAGGACTGCGGCCTCTTGGCCTATTCTCCGATGGCCGGGGGCGCTCTGTCGGGCAAGTATCTGGGCGGCGCGCGGCCGCCGGGCTCGCGGCTGGCGCTCTTCGGCGACCATTTCACCCGCTATGACACGCCGCGCGGCGTCAAGGCCACTGAGGCTTACGTCCGGCTCGCACGCCGCCACGGATTGGACCCGGCGCAGATGGCGCTGGCTTTCGTGCACGGCCGAGGCTTCCTCACCGCCACCATCATCGGCGCCACCACCATGGGCCAGCTCGAACGCAACATCGCCAGCATCGACATCGCCCTGCCGGACGACCTATTGGCCGGCATCCAGGCGATCCACGACCACAACCCCAACCCGGCGCCATGATCCGCCTGTTCGTCGCCATTCCCCTGCCCGAGGATCTGCGCCAGCGGCTGGGCGGGCTGTGCGCCGGGGTGCCGGGCGCCAAATGGGTCAGGCCTGAGAACCTTCACCTCAGCTTACGCTTCATCGGCGAGGTGGAGGAGACGTTGATGGACGACATCGACGGGGCGCTGGGGCGCATCCGCTCGCCCGCCTTCGAGGTGACGTTTCGCGAGGTCGGGCGATTCGAAACCGGCCGCCAGCCCCGGGTGCTGTGGGTCGGGATCGAGAGGTGCCCGCCGCTGGAGCGGCTGCACGACAAAATTGAGGCGGCGATCACCGGCCAGGGCCTCGACCCGGAGCCGCGCAAGTTCAAGCCGCACGTGACCCTGGCGCGGCTCAAGAACTCCTCGCCGGCGCGGGTCGGCGCCTATCTGTCGGTGCACGGCCTGTTCCGGCACGGTCCGGTGCCGGTCGAGTGCTTCACCCTGTTCTCGAGCCGGCTCGGCAAGAGCGGCGCGGTGTACCGGGCCGAGGCGGAGTACCCGTTGGACCCGGCGCCGCCGGCTCAAGGCTTCCTCCCGGCGCCCTAAGGCCTAGAATAGCCGGCGACCATGTCCGCCGCGAGCCACTATCACCCTGACATCGTGGTGCTGACCGGGGCCGGCATCTCGAAGGAATCGGGCCTGTCCACGTTCCGCGACCCGGACGGGATCTGGGCCACGGTGCGGGTCGAGGACGTCGCCACCCCGGAGGCCTTCGCCCATGACCCGGAGCGGGTGCAGGCGTTCTACAACCATCGCCGGCGGGGACTTCTGGGGCCGGAGGTGCGGCCCAACGCGGCGCATCTGGCGCTGGCCGAGTTGGAGGCGCAGTGGCCGGGCGCGGTGCTGGTGGTGACCCAGAACATCGACGATCTGCACGAGCGCGCCGGCACCCGCAACCTGATCCACATGCATGGCGAGCTCTTGAAGGCGCGCTGCGGCGCCTGCGGCGCGGTGGCGGCGTGCCACGACGACCTCGATGCCGACACCGCCTGTGCGGCATGCGGCCAGCCGGGCCGGATGCGGCCGCATGTGGTCTGGTTCGGTGAGATGCCGCTGCAGATGGAGCGGATTACCGCGGCGCTCGGCCGCTGTGGCCTGTTCGTCTCCATCGGCACCTCGGGCAGCGTCTACCCGGCCGCCGGTTTCGTTGAACAGGCGCGGATGGTGGCCGGCGCCCATACGGTGGAGTTGAACCTGGAGCCGTCCGAGGGCGCTTCCGAGTTCGCCGAGCAGATCTACGGCCCGGCCGGCGAGGTGGTGCCGGCCTACGTGCAACGCCTGCTGCGGGACGGCGGCCCTGGCTTCGCCGGAGGCTCCGCCGAGGCGAGCGGCCGATGAGTGACGCGCCGGGCCTCCAGGCGTTGCTCGAGGAGATTCGCGCCTGCCAGGTCTGTGCGGCACACCTGCCCCACGGGCCCCGGCCGGTGCTGCGGGTGCGCGAAACGGCCCAGGTAATGATCGTCGGCCAGGCCCCAGGTCGGCGGGTGCACGAGACCGGCATCCCCTGGAACGACCCCTCGGGTGACCGGCTCAGGCGCTGGCTTGGCGTCGACCGCGCCACGTTCTACGACGCCGGCCGCATTGCCATCGTGCCGACCGGCTTTTGCTATCCGGGGACGGTCGACGGTGCCGATCTGCCGCCGCGCCCGGAATGCGCGCCGCTGTGGCACCCGCGGCTCCTGCCGCATCTGCCGAAGCTGGCGCTGACTGTGCTGGTCGGCCGTTACGCGCAGGCCTACCACCTGGGCCAGCGCTGCCGCGGCTCGGTGCGCCAGACCGTGGCCGCCTGGCGCGAGTTTGCGCCTGCCATCTTCCCGACCCCGCATCCGAGCTGGCGCAGCACCGCCTGGCTCAAGCGCAACCCCTGGTTCGAGGCCGAGGTGCTGCCGGCCTTGCGCGCCCGGCTCAATGCGCTGTTGTGAGCCGGTTGTGGCGCGTGACAGCGGCAACGCGTCGAGATTCACCGAAAGTTGATTCGCCCCCGGCCATAGGCGATCATATTACTGCAGGGAGTGAAGCGGGTTCGGGCGCCAAGCCTCACCGACCCAGGAGATCCATGATGCTGGTCAAGATCAAACGCGGTTGGGAGCTTGCCGAGTCTTCGGCCACGCCGGAATCCGTGTATTTGAGCCGCCGCGACATCGCCAAGGCGCTGGCGGCCGGGCCGCTCTTGCTGGCCGGCGCGGCGCTCATCCCCGGCACGGCACGGGCCGCCAAGGATCCGTGGGCCGGACTGATCCCGGCGATGCGCAATCTCCGCTATCGCTTGAAGCGCGACATCACGCCCGAGGAGGTGGTGACCACCTACAACAATTTCTACGAGTTCGGCTCCCACAAGAAGATCTACCGGGCGGCGCAGGCGCTCAAGGTCCGGCCCTGGACGGTGCGCATCGATGGCATGGTCGAGACCGAGATTGAGATCGACATCGACGACCTGGTGCGGCGCCTGCCGATGGAGGACCGCCTGTATCGGCACCGCTGCGTCGAGGCTTGGTCGATGCGGGTGCCCTATACCGGGTTTCCCCTGAAGGCGCTGGTCGACATGGCGCGGCCGAAGGCCGGCGCCCGCTACCTGGAGATGGAGACCGTGGCCGACAAGGCGGCGATGCCGGGGCTCAAACAGTTCTGGTATCCCTGGCCCTACATCGAAGGCCTGACCCTGGCGGAGGCCATCAACGAGCTCGCCTTCGTGGCCATCGGCCTGTATGGCAAGAGGCTGCCGAAGCAGAACGGCGCGCCGCTGCGTCTTGCGGTGCCGTGGAAGTATGGTTTCAAGCACATCAAGTCGATCGTCCGGTTCACCTTCACCGACAAGCGGCCGATAAGCTTCTGGGAGGAGGTCCAGGGCCGCGAGTACGGCTTCTGGGCCAACGTCAACCCGGAGGTGTCGCACCCGCGTTGGAGCCAGGCCACCGAGCGCGACATCGGCACCGGGGAGCGCATCCC
>JBHICX010000245.1:0-4182 GCA_046759805.1 Kiloniellales bacterium
GTGATCGCCGCCTTCCTGCCACGCCTGGAAGAATTCGTCGTCCACAGGGTCGAGCGCCGCAGGCAATCCATCCGATGCGAGATCCTCGATGCGGCAGAAGAAGGCGGCGCGACCCTCCGCTTTCAGCGCCTCGGCCTTGGCGTGCAACTCATGCGTCTTTCCCGTGCCAGCCTCGGCCAGGATCACCACCCGTGGTTTCTTGAGGAGGTCGTTCCAGCTCAGGCCCGACAGCCCAAACCAGGCCCGGGCACGCAGTTCGTCCGGGTCGAAGTCCTTTTCGTCCCCGAGCGACCAGAATGTTCGATCAAGATCGACGTGCGTCGGCATATCCGTATCAAATCAGCCCACCGGCGATTGACTCAATACCGATAGGGCAATATGCACAGCGAACATTCGTGCAAGAAAGGACAACTGCGTCCGCCTACACAGCAATGACACCAAGACATAAAGATCACGAAGATCAATCAAAACACATCGTGATTATTCATCTTGGTGTTTTCTTAGTGTCTTCGTGTCTTTGTGGTAAAACCGCTCCCGAAGCGGCCGCCTTCCCCGTCACTCCGCCGCCCGGACCGTCGCCGCCTGCTGCAGCGCCTGGTCCAGATCAGCGATGATGTCGTCGACGCTTTCCAGCCCGACCGACAGCCGCACCACCTCGGGTCCGGCGCTGGCCGCCTCCAGTTGCTCCGGGGTGAGCTGCCGGTGGGTGGTGGAAGCCGGATGCAGGATCAGCGTGCGGGTATCGCCGAGATTGGCCAGATGGGAAATGAGCTCCACGCTTTCGACCACCCGCACCCCGGCCTCATAGCCGCCCTTGACGCCGAAGCTGAGAACCGAGCCCGCCCCCCTCGGCAGGTAGCGCTTGGCCAGCGCGTGATATGGGCTCGACGCCAGACCGGCGTAGGAGACCCACGAGACCGCCTGGTGCGCCTCCAGGAACTCGGCCACCGCTTGCGCGTTGTCGCAGTGCCGCCGCATGCGTAGCGGCAACGTCTCGATGCCGTTCAGGGTGAGGAAGGCGTTCATCGGCGACTGGCAGCAGCCGAGGTCGCGCAGGCCGATGGCGTGGCCGTACATGGTGTAAGCCAGGTCGCCGCCGAAGGTCTCGGCGAACGCCAGCCCGTGATAGGCCGGATTCGGTTGGGAGAGCGCCGGGAACTTGTCGTTCTGCAGCCAGTCGAAGCGGCCGGAGTCGACCACCGCGCCGCCGATCGAGGTGCCGTTGCCGCTCAGGAACTTGGTGGTCGAATGCACCACCAGGTCGGCGCCCCACTCAAACGGGCGGGCGAGATACGGGGTGGCCAGCGTGTTGTCGACGACGAGCGGCACCCCTGCCTCGTGCGCCACCTGGGCCACCCTCTCCACGTCGACTACGATGCCGCCGGGATTGGCCAGGTTCTCGATGAAGATGGCCCGGGTGCGCTCGGTCACAGCCCGGCGGAAGTTCTCGGGATCGTCCGGGTCGACGAAGGTGACCCGCCAGCCGAACTTCTTGTAGCTGTTGCCCATCTGCTGGAACGATCCGCCATAAAGCTTGTTGGCGGCCACGATCTCCGAGCCCGGCTGCATCAGCGGGAACAGCGCCAGGATCTGCGCCGCGTGGCCGGAGGAGGTGGCGGTACATCCCCGGCCGCCCTCCAGCGCCGCAATGCGCTCTTCCAGCACCGAAACCGTCGGGTTAGTGAGCCTGGAGTAGATGAACCCCGGCACCTGCAGGTTGAACAGCGAGGCCGCATGGTCCACGTCGTCGAACACGAAGGACGTCGACTGGTAGATCGGCGTCTGCCGGGCGCCGGTCGCCGGATCGGGTCCGCCGCCGGCGTGCACGCACAAGGTTTCGAAGCCGGGCTTGTCGTCGCTCATCGCTCGATCTTCCTGCGCCGGCTCGAGATCACCCGCGAGTTGAAGCCGTGCCAGCTCAGCTCGCCATGGAGCCGGGCGTACTCGATCTTGGGGCAACGGTTCATGACCACCTGCAATCCGGCCGCCTCGGCGCGCCGCGCCGCCGCCTCGTCACGCACGCCGATCTGCATCCACACCACCTTGGCGCCGATGGCGATGGCGTCGTCGGTGATCGGCCCCGCCTCCGCCGCGCCGCGGAACACGTCCACCATGTCCACCGGTTCCGGAATCTCCCGCAGGCTTGCATAGGCGGTCTGGCCCAGGATCTTGCTGCCGGCCGCCCGCGGGTTCACCGGGATCACCCGATACCCCTTCCGGCTCAGATACATCATGGCGAAGTAGCTGGGCCGGTTCCAATGGGCGCTGGCGCCGACCATGGCCAGCGTCTTCACCCGGCCCAGGATGCCGCGGATGTAGTCGTCGGAGTAGTCGCGGTGATCCATCATCGAGCCGCCCCGGTCGTGGATCTCGGGGTCGCGCCCATGGGAGCGCCGGGACACCATGACCCAATCCGCCGCCTGGGGTGGGCCAAGGGCCGACGGCCGGGGCGGTCGGCGCTATTGCTGTTCCCGCGCGACGCAGTCGGTGACGATCTTCTCATAGAGATCGAGGGTGGCTTGGTCGGCCTGACCGCCGCCCCGAACCGCCGTCCTCATCTGGGTGAACGCGTCGAACTTGATCTGCGACTCGATCTGCAACAGGGTGCATTGGCACGCCGTATAGGTGCCGCCGCCGGTGATACAGGTGCGTATGAAGTGGTTGCGGAACTCCTTGTCGTAGCCCTCGGCCGCCAGCGCTGCGGCGACCATGAGGGCGGCCGCGGCGAGCGCGGCGCCCCAAGCGGCTAGGTGTCCAGCGCCATGACTCATCGTTCGTAAACCTCCCTGTCGTGCGACTGTCGGCCCTGGTCAGCGCGGCATCGCGGATCGGATCAGCGGTTCTGCCAGACCGGCTTGCGCTTGTCGATGAAGGCGTCGATGCCCTCGCCGGCGTCATGCAACATCATGTTGCGCGCCATCTCCTCGCTCGCGTACATGTACGCGCTCTCCAACCCCATCTCCAGCTGCCGATAGAACGCCTGCTTGCCGGCGGCGACGGCGGCCTCCGACTTGTCGATGATCGACCCGGCGAGGTCGGCCACCGCCTGGTCCAGCTGATTAGGCGGCACGACGCGGTTGACCAGTCCAATCTCGGCCGCCTTCTCGGCCGAAACGAACTCGCCGGTGACCAGCATCTCGAACGCCTGTTTGCGGGCGACGTTGCGCGCCAGCGCCACCCCGGGGACCGTGCAGAAAAGGCCGACGCGAATGCCGGAGGTGGCGAACCTGGCCTCGGTCGAGGCCACCGCCAGGTCGCAGTTGGCGACCAGCTGGCAGCCCGCCGCCGTGGCCAGCCCATGCACCCTGGCGATCACCGGCTGCGACAGCCGCACCATGGTCAGCATCATCCGGCTACATTTCTTGAACAGGGCCTCGTAGGTCCGCTGGTCTAGGGTGCCCCGCATCTCCTTGAGGTCGTGCCCGGCAGAGAACGCCTTGCCGCTGCCGGCCAGCACCACGACACGCACCGTCTTGTCCCGGGCGACGCCGTCGAGCGCGTCCTGCAGCGCCTCGATCATCGCCTCGGACAGGGCGTTGTACTGGCGCGCCCGGTTGAGGGTGAGCGTGGCGACGCCGTCCGCGTCCTGGCGCAGGACCAGGGGCCCCTTGGGGGCCGGCTGCGGGATCACGGCCATGCCGCTGCCTTTCGTTGCCGTGCCTCGGGTGGCCGGCACTTTGCCCCTTTCGCGGCGGCCAGCGCAAGGGGTATTAGGGGGCGCTCGTAGACACCCGGAAGGCTTCCATGGCGCAAATCTCGATCGAAGAGTTTCACCAGCTGTCCCGGCGCTCGCTGCCGCTGGCCCAAATGTTCGGCTTCCGAGTCGAGCGGCTGGAGCCAGGGTCGGTCACCGCCCGCATGCCGTTCGACGACAACCACCTGCGGCCGGGCGGCACCATCGCCGGGCCGTCGATTATGGCGCTTGCCGACTACGCCATGTACGCGGTGGTGATGAGCCTCATTGGTCGGGCCGAGCCGGCGGTGACCACCAACCTCAGCTGCAACTTCCTTCGCCGACCCGGGCCGGCTGACCTGATCGCCGAGGCCCGCATCCTGAAACTGGGCCGACGCCTGGCGGTGGGCGAGGTGACGCTCTACTCCGAGGGCGGCGATGAGCCGGTCGCCCACGTGACCGCCACCTACTCGATCCCATCCGAGGGAAAGGGAGAAGGCAACGCAGAG
>JBHICX010000246.1:0-4144 GCA_046759805.1 Kiloniellales bacterium
CCCTCAACCTCGGCAACATCACGCCGCCGGTGGGCATGACCCTGATGACCGCCGCACGGATCGCCGGCGTGACATATGAGTCGGCGATCCGCCAGTCGCTCCCCTTCCTCCTGAGCCACCTCGTGGTGCTCGGCATCGCCTCCGCCAGCCCCGGGCTCGTGCTCTGGTTCCCCCGCCTTATCGGAGCGATCAGATGACACCCGGAGCCAAGCTTGTGCACGTCCGTGAGAGAGGGCGAGACAAGGTCATTCGAGGTAAGCACAGCCCACGCGTAACCGGCTTCCCCGCGCCGTCCCGCAGGTGTCCTAAAGGTTATAAGTTTCGGTGAAGACCGCCGGTCATGAAGACGTGTGACTTTCTCGTCATCGGCGCCGGGATCGCCGGCGCGTCCGCCGCGTACGAGCTCGCGGCCCACAGCCGAGTCATCATGCTCGAACGCGAACAGGCCCCTGGTTATCACTCGACCGGCCGATCGGCGGCGCAATTCGTGGAAGGCTATGGCAATTTGGAGATACGCCGTCTGGCCAAGGCGAGCCGGCCGTTCTTCGACCACCCGCCGCCCGGTTTTGCCGAACATCCACTCTTGACGCCCCGGGGCGCTTTGTTCATCGCCCGCAAAGACCAGCATGGGCGCTTCGCCGCCGCCCTTAGTGAGATCCGGGCCCTGGTGCAATCCGTCTACGAAATGCAGGTCAGCGAGGCGGTTCGGCTGGTTCCCGTCTTGCGCGAGGACTACGTGGACGCTGCCTTCTGCGAGCCGTATTCAATGGACATTGACGTCCACGCGATCCATTACGGCTACCTGAAAGGTGCTACCAAGCGGGGCGGCGAGATAGTGACGGATGCGGAAGTGACGCGGCTATTCCGCTCCAAAGGAAGCTGGGTGGCCGATACGCGGGCGGGCGCGTTCACGGCCCCGGTGGTGGTCAACGCCGCGGGCGCCTGGTGCGACGCGATCGCGGAACTCGCCGGGGTGCGCCCCATCGGGCTGGTACCGAAGCGGCGTACTGCGTTCACTTTCGACCCGCCGGAGGGGCTGGACGTCACTGAGTGGCCCCTGATCATCGACATCGACGAAGAGTTCTACTTCAAGCCGGAGGCCGGCCGGATTCTCGCCTCCCCTGCCGACGAGACACCCTCACCCCCGTGCGACGCGCAGCCCGAGGAGATCGACGTGGCCCTCGCCGTGGAACGTGTGCAGGCCGCGACCAGGCTCGATGTGCGGCGCATCACCCACCGCTGGGCAGGGCTCAGGAGCTTCGTCGCCGACAGCACTCCCGTCGTGGGCATGGACGACGGGGCCGAGGGATTTTTCTGGCTCGCCGGTCAGGGCGGTTACGGTATTACAACAGCCCCTGCCATTGCGCGTTCGGTGAGGGAATTGATCACCACGGGTCGTTTGCCGGATGACCTTATTGGGCTCGGACTCACAACCGCCGATCTCTCCCCTGGCCGTTTACGGGCCACCTGACGTGCGGCGAACTGGTATCAGATCACCAGCGCCACGCCGTCCCGGCGTGGGTCACCGGCACCGCTGAACCGGCCCGCTGCGGGGTCGGCGAGCGCCGTGTGCACGCCGCCGAAGAACAGGCTCAGCCCGGGCCACAGCCGGTGGTCGGGATAGTCGGCGACCAGCCGGTCGATCTCCCGCTTCCGATACCCGCCCTCGACCCCGAGCTGGCCGCGCTCGTGATGGATGCGCGGGCTGTGCACCGCCTGCTCGGCCGACATGCCGAAATCCACCAAATTCGAGAGCACCTGCAGGATGGCGGTGCGGATGCGGTTGGAGCCGCCGCTGCCGGCCGCGGAAAGACGCCCGTCGGCGAAATGCACCACCGTGGGCGCCATCATCGACGCCAGCCGGTGGCCGATGGGCCAGCGGTGGAAGCCGCGCGGGTTGATGTCCTCTTCCCCCAGCACGTTGTTGAGCATGATGCCGGTATCCGGCACCAGGCTGCCGTTGCCCTCGCCGTTCGACAGGCTGAGGCTCACCGCCTCGCCGGACCGGTCGATGACGCTGATATGGGTGGTGCCACGGCTGGCCAAGGCGTGGCCCTGCACCACCGCCGCATAGGCGTCGAGAAGCGCCGGGTCGAACAACGCCCGCTCCGCCGCCGAGGCCCGTCTATGGTCGAGTCGGCTTTTCATCCGGGCCTCGTTGGTGAGCGCCATCACTCGCGCCAGCAAGCCCAGATGCGCCGCGCTGCCGTGGCCCAACGCCCCCACGTCGGCCTGTCCGATGAGCCTGAGGGCGAAGGCGATGAGGAGGCCGCCGGTGGACGGCGGCGGGTTGGTGAGGATCCGGGCGTCGCGATAGCTAAGGGTAAGCGGCCGGCGCCGCTCCACCCGGTAGTGCTTGAGGTCGTCGCGGGTCACGTGACCGCCGCGCTCCAGGCTTTGGCGCGCGACCCGTTCGGCGATCTCGCCGTCATAGAACAGGCCGTCGCCTTCGACCGCCAGCGCCTCCAGGGTGTCGGCCAACGCCGGCGTGCGGTAGCGTTCCCCCGGCTGCAACGGCTTGCCGCGGCGCCGGCGGCTGCCGAACACGGCCCTTGCCTCGGGTGTCGCCCGGTAGATCGGCGACACCACCTGGAAGATCTCGCTCTGCATCTGGTTCAGCGCCACGCCGTCACGGGCCAGCCTGGCCGCCGGCGCCACGATCTCGGCCATCGGCATGCGCCCGAGGTCCCGGTGCACCTCGAACAGCCCGCGCACCGCGCCGGGGGTGGCCGTCGACCCCATGCCGATGTGGAATTCCTGGGTCACAGTGCCGAAGTCGCACAGCACCGGGTAGAACTCGGTCTCCGCCGGCGGTCGCCGCCGCCGCGGCGTCTGGGCGAAGAAGTCGTACAGCACGCCGCGGCCGTCGGGATCGCGTGCCAGCAGGAAGCCGCCGCCGCCGAGCGAACACAGGACCGGCTCGGCCACGCAGGCCGCGCACAGCGCGGCCAGCGCCGCATCGACGGCGTTGCCGCCGTCCTCGAGGATTATCCGGGCCGCCTCCGCCGTCTTCGGATGCCCGGCGGCGACCACGCCTCTAGTGTGGTTGCCACTCACGCGGAATCGCTCCAGCCCACCCGGTTGCCCGACTTGCCGCCTGCCACCTCATGGCCGAGCACTTCGCCCGATGCAACCGGGTTGTCAAGGCCGGCGGCGCATTTGGCCTGGGGGCGCCGATGGCCTATGACGGTGCTATGCGACCTCGTCCCGGCGGACGAGGAATGGCAAGCGGAGCCACATCATGGGCAGAGTCGACGGCAAGATGGCGCTGGTGACCGGCGCCGGCTCGGGTATCGGTCGGGCGACCTCGATCCTTCTGGCCAAGGAGGGCGCGAAGGTGGCGGCGTGCGACATCGACCAGAAAACCGCCTCGGCCACGGCGCAGGCCATCAATGCCGACCCTGGCTACGCCGGCCCGGGCTTCGCCGAGGCGAGCCGACCGGACTCCGCCATGGCCATGCGTCACGACGTGACCGACGAAGAGGGCTGGCGCGACGTGTTGGCGCGGGTGGTGACGGCGTTCGGCGGGCTCAATATCCTGGTCAACAACGCCGGCATCAGCGCCGGCGGAAACGTGGAGGAGACCGACTTCGAGACCTGGAGGCGCGTGCATAGCGTCGACCTCGACAGCGTATTCCTGGGCTGTAAGTACGCAATCCGGCACATTCACGCGTCGGGCGGCGGCTCGATCGTCAATATCTCCTCCATCTCCGGCATCATCGCCGGCCACAACATGGCCTCCTACAACTCGGCCAAGGCCGGGGTACGGCTGTTGTCGAAGTCGGTGGCGCTGCACTGCGCCAAGCAGGGCTACGACATTCGCTGCAACTCGGTGCATCCGGCCTTCATCAAGACGCCGATCCTCGATCCCCTGGTGCACAGATTCGGCAAGGCCGAGGCTTACGCCAAGCTGGCGCGCCAGGTGCCGCTGGGCCGGATCGGCGAGGCGCAAGACGTCGCCCACGGCGTGCTCTACCTGGCCTCGGACGAGTCCAGGTTCGTCACCGGCACCGAGCTGGTAATCGACGGCGGCATCAGCGCCATGTAGGGGCATGTAGCGGCGCGCCTCGCCGCGGTAAATTCTCGGTCTGGATTCGGTGCCGGCCCGGGGCCCCCCCCCGCCCCCCCCAAGAGACAAAACCCA
>JBHICX010000247.1:0-4088 GCA_046759805.1 Kiloniellales bacterium
CACGGCGCCCGCAAGGGCCTGGCCGACACGGCGCTCAAGACCGCCAACTCGGGCTACCTCACGCGCCGGCTGGTCGACGTGGCCCAGGACTGCATCGTCACCGAGACCGACTGCGGCACCAAGCACGGCCTTACCATGAAGGCCGTGGTCGAAGGCGGCGAGGTGATCGCGCCGCTGTCCGAGCGCATCCTTGGCCGCAACACGGCGGCCGACGTGGCCGACCCGCTCTCCGGTGAGGTCGTTGTCAAGGCCGGCGAGCTCCTCGACGAGGATATGGTGGACGCGATCGAGCGCGCCGGCATCGACGCCGCCTGCATCCGCTCGGTCCTCACCTGCGAGACCAAGATCGGCGTCTGTGCCGCCTGCTACGGTCGCGACCTGGCGCGCGGCACGCCGGTCAACATCGGCGAGGCGGTCGGGGTCATCGCGGCGCAATCGATCGGTGAGCCCGGCACGCAGTTGACCATGCGCACCTTCCACATCGGCGGCGCGGTGCAGCGCGGCGCCGAGCAGTCGAGCGCCGAAGCCGCGTTCGACGGTACGGTCAAGATCGTCAACCGCAACGTGGTCATCGACTCCTCGGGGGTTCCGATCGTCATGGGCCGCAACTGCGAGCTGGTGCTGATCGACGAGGCCGGCCGCGAGCGGGCACGCCATCGCCTGCTTTATGGCGCCAAGCTGTTGACCGACAAGGACACCGAGGTCAAGCAGGGGGATCGGTTGGCCGAGTGGGACCCCTATACCATCCCGATCGTCACCGAACAGGAGGGCATCGCCCACTATGTCGACCTGGTCGAGGGCGTGTCCGTACGCCAGCGGATCGACGAGGCGACCGGCATCTCCAGCAAGGTGGTGACCGACTGGCGGCAACAGCCCAAGGGCTCCGATCTCAAGCCGCGCATCACCCTGCGCGATGAGGATGGCAAGGTGATCTTGTTGGCGAACGGCCTCGAAGCGCGTTACTTCATGTCGGTGGACGCCATCCTGTCGGTGGAGAACGGCGCCCATGTGAAGGCCGGCGACGTGCTGGCCCGGATCCCGCGCGAGAGCTCCAAGACCCGGGACATCACCGGCGGCCTGCCGCGGGTCGCCGAGCTGTTCGAGGCGCGCAAGCCGAAGGACTACGCCATCATCAGCGAGGCCACGGGTCGGGTCGAGTTCGGCAAGGACTACAAGACCAAGCGCCGCATCGTCATCCGCCCCGATAACGGCGACGACGAGGCTCACGAGTACCTGATTCCCAAGGGCAAGCATCTGGCCGTGCAGGAGGGCGACCATGTCGAGCGCGGCGATTTGTTGATGGACGGCAATCCGGTGCCGCACGACATCCTCAGAATCCTCGGCATCGAGGCGCTGGCCGCCTATCTGGTCAACGAGATCCAGGACGTCTACCGCCTGCAAGGCGTGAAGATCAACGACAAGCACATCGAGGTGATCGTTCGCCAGATGCTGCAAAAGGTTGAGATCGAGGATCCGGGCGACACCACCTACCTGATCGGCGAGCAGGCCGACCGGACCGAGTTCGAGGAGGTCAACGCCAAGGCCCAGCAAGACGGCGGGCGACCGGCCGTGGCGCGGTCGGTGCTGCAAGGCATCACCAAGGCCAGCCTGCAGACCAAGTCATTCATCTCGGCGGCCTCGTTCCAGGAGACGACTCGGGTCCTCACCGAAGCCTCGGTTTCCGGCAAGGTGGACGATCTCAGTGGCCTCAAGGAGAACGTGATCGTCGGACGGCTGATACCGGCGGGCACCGGCAGCGTGATGAGTCAGTTCAGGAGGGTGGCGGCCGATCGCGACCGTGAACTGGCGGCGATTGCCGCACAGGAGGCCGAGGCGCTGGCCGAGGCCGAGAAGGCGGAAGACGAAACCGAGGTCGCGTAGCCCGACGCCGCCTGCCGCTGGCGCCGCTTGGCGGTGGCGGCGGGCCCGGTGTAGGGTTGGCGTCATGGACCGTCCGGTAGTGCATTATCCGTCCAGGCGCGCAATTCCACGCGAATGGACGACGCTTTAGACCGCCGGCCCTCGGTGTCGCTGCCCGCCGGATTGCCGGCCTTCGAGCCCGGCTGGGTATGGCTGGTCGGCGCCGGCCCAGGCGACCCGGGCCTGTTGACCCTGCATGCGCTCAACGGCCTGGGCCAGGCGGACGTGGTGGTCTACGACGCGCTGGTGGACCCGCGCGTGCTACGGCTCGCCCGGCGGGGGGCCGAGCTCGTTTACGCCGGCAAGCGCGGCGGCAAGCCCTCACCCCGCCAGCCCGACATCTCCGACCGGATCATCCGGCTGGCGCTCGCCGGCAGACGGGTGCTGCGCCTCAAGGGCGGCGATCCCTTCGTGTTCGGGCGCGGCGGCGAGGAGGCGTTGGCCCTGGTCGCTGCCGGGGTGCCGTTTCGGGTGGTGCCGGGGGTCACCGCGGGCATCGGCGGCCTGACCTATGCCGGCATCCCGGTAACCCACCGCGACACCAACTCGGTGGTGACCTTCGTCACCGGGCATTCCATCGAGGGCCAGCGGATCGACTGGTCGGCACTGGCCCACGGGGCGCCGGTGCTGGTCTTCTACATGGCCTTGAAGCATTTCGGGGAGATCCGCGACCGGCTGATCGCCTGCGGCCGCGACCCGGCCGAGCCGGTGGCCATCGTATCCAAGGCAGCGACAAGGGCGCAGCTGGTGATCGAGACCACGCTCGGCCGCGCGCCCGAGGACGCCGAGGCCGGCGGAGTCGAGCCGCCAGCGATCATCGTGGTCGGCCCGGTGGTGCGCCTGCGCGCCGCCCTCGACTGGCTCGGCGCGCTCGATGGCCGCGTCTTGGAGCCCGACCCGCTGGGCAATCGCCGGCGCAGGAAGATCGGCTGAGCCGCACCAGATTTCGGCGCAGCTCCAGCAATTTCCGTTCAGACGGAACCGATTCCACGTGAGTGAGTGGATACTGCCCTAGAAGCGGTAGCCGTAGCGGAGGCCGATGTCGTCGTTGCCCTGGTTCCTGTCCACGAGCCCGGCATTGGACACGTGGTCCAGCATCAGCGACAGGCTGTGGTGGTCGAGGAACCGATAGCCGAGCTCGGCTGACTCGCGGAACAACAGGCGCGAGCCCAGCAGCCGTCGGTCTGGGTCCGGCTCGTGGGTGCCGAGCCAGCCGTTGTGCACGGTGCCGCCGAACGATAGGTCGAGGAATAAGCCGTCAGTGATGTCCCAGGTCCAGGTCAGGCCGGAGTACAGGAAGCTCGTGTCCCCAGCGGTGTTGACCGAGACGCCGACATGCGGTCGGGGCGACAGGATGTACGCGAACAAGGAGGGCGAGGCAAAGCGAAACTCGCCGTTGAGTTGCACTCCTTCCTCGCGGGCGCTGGCGATCGGCCCGATGTTGTGTGCCAACAGGCCGAGCCGGAACTCCGACAGCCAGCCGCCCCAGGGCAGCTCCTCGGTCTCCAAGCCGGGTGCGTCGTCACGGCTGCCATCGGTGGCGGCGATGTCCCGGCGGTACGGCCCGACGACGGGGCCGGACTCGGGCGTCGGCGTGGCGACCTCGAGCGGGGGTAGCGACGGCGGCAGTGGCGGCGGTGCCGGCGGTGCCGGCGGTGCCGGATAGGCCGACCGTGAGACAGCCGGCCCGGCGACCGCGCCGACGCCGGGCTCAAGATAGTAGCCGTACGGGGTCGCATAGCGCTCGGCCGCCGCGGCGGGGTCAGTGATGGCCGACCAGGCGCCGCCCAATGCCGCGGCAAGCAAGACTCCCTGAACACCGGCGCGCAACAGTCTCTCCCCGCTGGTCTCCGTCTTTCGGCTGGCGCCGTTGCCGCGCAAGCCGCGGTTTGGCCGTGCGTGTGCAGGCGCATGTCGGGTGAACGATGCTCCCATCGTCCGCGGCGCGACTGCACCGCCCCCGGCTTTTTATGCTATGCCGCGAAGACTTGATCGGCCCTGCACAGACAATCTGGACAAGCTCGCAACACAGCCGGCCGGTTGCAAACCGACTAACAAGCGCACCTTATATTTCGAATGTACTTGGAATGTCCAGTTGAATGCATCGGCGTTCCCGGTCGGGTCATACCGATACCATCGATGATTTGCTTCATGAGCGTATCGACCAG
>JBHICX010000248.1:0-4070 GCA_046759805.1 Kiloniellales bacterium
GGGCGCGCTAAACCGCGGCATCCAAGGGGCCGAAACATCATGGCCAACGCCGCGATCGACAACCTGGAGAGCCTAGGCTCAGACCCGGAGGCGCTGGAATACGTGCGGCTCGTGACCGAGCGCTCGGACACTTCCTTCTTCGGCGCAATGCGGGTGCTGCCGGCGATCCAACGGCAAGCAATGTACGCGGTCTACGCGTTCTGCCGCGAGGTCGACGACATCGCCGACGACCCGGCGCCGCCCGATGAGAAGCTGGCCCGGCTGGCCGAATGGCGGGCCGAGATCGACCGGCTGTTCGAAGGCCGGCCCCGGCTGCCGACGGCGCGCGCCCTCATCGGTCCGGTGCGCGGCTTCGCCTTGCAGAAAGAGGATTTCCTGGCCCTCATCGAGGGCATGGAGATGGACGCCTCGGAAACCCTCAAAGGCCCCGACATGGCGCAGCTGGAGCACTACTGCGCCTGCGTCGCCGGCGCCGTCGGCCGGCTCTCGATCCGGGTGTTTGGCGCCACCGACCAGCACGCCGAGCGCCTCGCCTGGGCCGAGGGACAGGCGCTGCAGCTCACCAACATCCTGCGTGATCTGCTCGAGGACGCGGAGCGCGGGCGGCTGTACCTTCCGGCGGAGCTGCTCGACCGGCACGGCATCGCCACCCGCGACCCTGAGGCGGTGCTGCACCACCCGGCCGTGGGCAAGGTGTGTGATGATCTGGCCGCGCTAGCGCTCAGCCGCTTCGCCGAGGCGGAGGCGGCGCTGGCCCGTTGCGATCGGCGCAAGCTCAGGCCGGCGGTGGTGATGATGCATGTCTACCGCCGCTATCTCGACCTGCTGCTGGCGCGTGGCTGGCGGCGCCTGGACCGGCCGGTGCGCGTCTCCAAGCCGATCAAGCTCTGGTACGCACTGCGCTACGGCGTGTTCTGAGCGCCATGGGGACCGTCCACATCGTCGGCGCCGGACTGGCCGGGCTGGGCGCGGCGGTGGCGCTCATCAAAGCCGGCCGCCAGGTGGTGGTGTACGACCAGGCGGGCCACGCCGGCGGCCGTTGCCGGTCGTTCCACGACGGGACCCTGGAGCGCCGCATCGACAACGGCAACCACCTGCTGTTCAGCGGCAACCATGCCGCCCGCGGCTTCCTGGACGACATCGGCGCCGGCGACAGCCTCACCGGACCGCGGCGTCCGGTGTTCCCGTTCGTCGACCTCGAGACCGGCCGGCGCTGGACCGTGCGCATCAGCCGCGGGCGCATCCCGTGGTGGATCCTACGACCCTCCTGGCGGGTGCCGGACACCGGGGTGCTCGACTACGTCTCCGCCATCCGCCTGGCCTGGGCCGGACCCGATGCCACCATGGCCGATTGCTTCGACGTCGCGAGCCCGATCTTCAAGCGATTCTGGCAGCCGTTGTCGGTGGCCATCCTCAACACCTCGGCCGAGGAAGCGGCAGCGGCGCCGCTGTGGCCGGTGCTGGTGGAGACCTTCGGGCGGGGCGGCATGAACTGCCGGCCGCTGATCGCCAGGCACGGACTCTCGGACAGCTTCGTCGACCCGGCGGTGGCGTGGCTCACCGCCGGAGGGGCGGCGCTGCGCTTCAGCCATCGGCTGCGCCGCCTCAAACTCGCCAACGGACGGTCGGCGGGGCTCGACTTCGGCCGCGACGGCGAGGTCGAGCTTGCCGGCGACGACAAGGTGGTGCTTGCCATCCCCCCGGACGGCGTTCATGACCTGGTGCCCTCGGTGCCGGTGCCGACGCAAAGCCGGGCCATCGTCAACGCCCATTACCGGGTCGGCGAGGTCGCCGCATTCCCCGACGGAAGCCCGCTTTTGGGTGTGCTGGGCGGCACGGCGCAGTGGATCTTCCGGCGCGGCGACGTGGTCTCGGTCACCGTAAGCGCCGCCGACCGCCTGGCGGAACGACCGACGGAAGAGATCGTCCGGCTGATTTGGGGCGACGTCGCGCGCGCGCTCGAGTTGCCGGCGGCGCCGATGGCGCCGGCACGGCTGGTCAAGGAGAAGCGCGCCACCTTCGCGCAGACGCCGGCGGCGATGGCGCGGCGCGCCAAGACCGAGACCGCCTTCGCCAACCTGTTCCTGGCCGGCGACTGGACCGACACCGGCCTGCCGGCGACCATCGAGGGGGCGATACGCTCCGGCCGCGCCGCCGCGGCGGCGGTCCTGGCCGCCAGGGATTAGAGGGCGCCCGCGGCCCGGTCGTTTCCGTGGACAACAAATCGCGGCTCGACTAATTTCCGGAGCCCGGAGAAGCAAGGAACCGGAGAGTTTCACACCGGCCAAGGACAAAGCGGTGGGATCTAGGAGCATGGTTGGTCAAGGCGTCGTCGCCGAGGACTCTCCGGCAATCCGGCAACCGGAGTCGGATCCGGCGTTCCTCCAGCGGCTCGATCGGGTCATCGCCGAAGCCGCCGGCTGGCTGAGATCCCAGCAGTTCGAGGACGGCCACTGGCTGTTCGTCCTGGAGGGGGACGCGACACTCCCGGCCGAATTCATCCTGTACCAGCACTACTTGGACGAGATCGACGACGTGATCTCGGCCAAGCTGGCGGGCTACCTGCGGGAAACCCAGGGCGAAGACGGCGGCTGGCCGCTGTTTCATGCCGGCGACGCCGACCTCAGCGCCACCGTCAAGGCGTACTACGCCCTGAGGCTCGTGGGTGACGACCCGGACGCCCCGCATATGCGGCGGGCGTGCGAGGCGGTGCTGGCCCGGGGTGGGGCGGCCCGGGCCAACGTGTTCACCCGAATCACGATGGCGCTGTTCGGGCAGGTGCCATGGCGTGCGGTCCCGGTGATGCCGGTGGAGATCATGCTGCTGCCGAGGTGGTTCCCGTTCCACATGAACAAGATCTCCTACTGGTCGCGCACCACCATCGCGCCGCTGTTGATTCTGATGGCGCTGAAGCCGCAGGCGCGCAACCCGAAGGGCATCGGCATCGGCGAGCTGTTCATAACCCCGCCGGAGGAGGAGCGGCGCTACAACACCAACCCCACCGGGTCGATCTGGGGCACGCTGTTCCTCGGCATCGACCGACTGCTGCAGTGGCTCGAGCCCCACTTCCCGAAACGGCTGCGCCAGAAGGGCATCAAGGCGGCGCTCGACTTCATCGAGCCGCGGCTCAACGGCGAGGACGGCATCGGCTCGATTTTCCCGCCCATGGTGTACGCGGTGATGGCCTTCGACGCCGTCGGCGTTCCCCAGGACCAGCCCGACGTTAAGGCCGCGAAACGCGCCATTCACAAGCTCATGCAGCTGTCCGAGAGCGGGCGCTGCTACATGCAGCCATGCCTGTCGCCGGTGTGGGATACCTGTCTTGCCACCCATGCGCTATTGACCGCCGGCGGCGACAAGCACGATCCGGCCATCGCCAAGGCCCTGGACTGGCTGGCGGCACGCCAGATCCTCGACGTCCAGGGCGACTGGGCCGAGTGGCGTCCGGCCCTGCGCCCCGGCGGCTGGGCCTTTCAGTACAGCAACGACTATTACCCGGACGTGGACGATACCGCCGTGGTGGCGATGGCGCTGCATCGGGCGGCGCCGGAGCGGTTCCGCCAGGCGCTCGACCGCGCCACCGAGTGGATTCGCGGCATGCAGAGCAAGAACGGCGGCTGGGGCGCCTTCGACGCCGACAACGACCACTATTATCTCAACCATATTCCCTTCGCCGACCACGGGGCGCTCTTGGATCCGCCGACCGCGGACGTGAGCGGCCGCTGCCTGTCGATGCTGGCGCAGCTGGGCCATTCGCGCGACGATCCCGCCGTGCGCCGGGTCCGCGACTTCCTCAAGGCCGAGCAGAAAGCCGACGGGTCCTGGTTCGGACGCTGGGGCACCAACTACGTCTACGGCACCTGGTCGGTGCTGTCGGCGTTCAACGCCGCGGGCGAAGACATGAACGCGCCCTACGTTCGCAAGGCCGTGGAGTGGCTGATTACGCATCAGCGCGCCGACGGCGGCTGGGGCGAGTCCGGCGAAAGCTATTTCGAGGGCCGGCGCATGGCGGCCCAAGCGAGCACCGCCTCGCAGACCGCCTGGGCGGTCCTCGGACTGATGGCGGCCGG
>JBHICX010000249.1:0-4006 GCA_046759805.1 Kiloniellales bacterium
CAAGGACGAAGCGATGGACCTTGCCCGCTCGCATAACATGTCTCTGCGCGAGTTCATCGTGGGCGCCCTGGTGCACGAGCGCGAGCGGTTGCGAGGGGCGCCGCTGGCCGACGACGGGCCGCTGACCGACGAGCAGATCGCATGGCTGCACGCCCAATTTCCCGATAGCCTGTTCGAGGGTGAGAAACCGCTCGGTCCGCCGCTCTGGTGACGTACACTTCCTACGACCCGAGGACGCTGCCGCGGCCCGGCGACGTCGTCTGGTGTCGGTTCCCGTTTCGCGAGATGCCGGGCAAGCCCGGCCCCAAGCCCCGCCCCGCAATCGTCCGCGCCGTCTTCCTCGACCGCCGTACCAGCCGCGGCTCGGTCGAGGTGGCATTCGGCACCAGCAAAAAGACGGACCGACTGTACAAGGGCGAGCTCTTGATCGCCTCGCCCTCGGGAATGCAGGCCGCCGGCCTCGATCTTGCGACGAAGTTCGATCTGGCGCGGACCGTCAGGCTTCCTTGGGCAAGAGAGTTCTTCACGGTAAAGCCGACCAAGAGCCATCTTGTCCTGGGATCGCTGCACCCATCCGATGTGATCGCCTTGAAACGGACGGCCGAGTCGCTTTCGGATACCTAGCCGATCGACCAACCGTCTACCATCGTTTGCCCGAACAGAATCCCGAGGGACGCCAAGAGCGACCCGGAGTAAATCGACCGCGATGGCCCGGTATGCGCACAGGGGCAACCACACAGGCGGGGAGGGCTCGCCGGTGCGGTCCGTTCAGGCGCGCAGGCGCTCGTTTTTCGGGTCGTAGGCGGGCTCGGCCAGGACCCGGGCCGGGCGCCGGTCGCCCAGGACCTTGATCTCGAAGGCGGTGTCCGGTTTGGCGTAGGCGGGTGTCACGTAGGCGAAGAACAGGCTCTTCTTGACGGCATGGCCGTAGCCGCCGGAGGTGGTGACGCCGATGGTGGCCTCCCCGTCGAACACCGGCTCGCCGCCGCGCACATCGGAATCCACGGCGTCCAGCTCGCCGTAGACGAGCTTGAGGACGATCTCCCCCGCTTTGACCTTCTCGGTCGCCCGGCGTCCGGCGAAGTCTCCCTTATCGAGGTTGAGGAAGCGCTCCATATCGGCCTCGATGAGGGTGATCTCGTTGGTCAGCTCGGCGCCGATGCCGCGATAGGCCTTCTCCATGCGCAGCGCGTTCATGGCGTAAAGGCCGAAATCGGCGATGCCGAACGCCTCGCCGGCCCGCCAGACGGCGTCGTAGAGCGTCTCCATTGCGGACATCGGGCAATGCAGCTCCCAGCCGAGCTCGCCCACATAGTTGACCCTGAGCGCCCGCACCGGCACCCCGGCGATCTCGATCTCGTGGCCGGTGAGCCAGCGGAAGCCCTGGTTCGACAGGTCGGTGTCGGTGATCTTGGACAAGGTGTCGCGCGACCTGGGGCCGGCCACCACCAAAGTGCCGTAGTCGTCGGTCACGTTGGCGACGCTCACCCCATCGCCGCCGTCGCCGAGCGCGTTCTTGAGCGTGTCGAAGTCGCGGACTTCCCAGGCGGCGCCGGAGAGGACGTAGAAGCGGTCGACGGCGAGCCGGGTGACCGTCGCCTCGCTCTGGATGCGGCCGATGTCGCTTAGGAGATGCGCCAGCACCATGCCGCCCACCTTGCGCGGCATGCGGTTGGCGAACACCCGGTCGAGGAGCACCTCCGCACCCTCGCCGGTGACGTCGAACTTGGCGAAGCTCGACAGCTCCTGCACCCCCACCCGTTCGCGCACCGCCCGGCATTCCTCGGCCACCACCTCGAAGACGTTGTTGCGGCGGAAACCCAGCTTCTCCTCGCGGCCGTCGTGCGAGAACCATTTCGGCCGCTCCCAGCCGAAGCCCTCGGTATGCACGCACCCCTTGGCGGCGAGCTTCTCGTGCAGCGGCGACTTGCGCGCCGGCCGGCCGGCCGGGCGCTCCTCCCCGGGCAGGTGGGTGACGAACATCTCCTCGTAGTCCTGAAACGACTTGGCTCGGGTGTAGTCCTCATTGGCATAGGCGCCGAAGCGGCGCGGGTCGAGCCCGGCCATGTTGATCTCGCTGTCGCCATGCACCATCCATTGGCCCAGGTAGTGGCCGCAGCCGGCGCCCTGGGCGATGCCGATCGAAGAGCCGCAACAGAGCCAGAAGTTGCGCAATCCCCCGGCCGGGCCCAAGAGGGGGTTCCCATCCGGCGAGTGGGGAATGCCGCCGTTGACGATCTTGGTGATGCCGGCGTCGGCGAGGATCGGCATGCGCTCGAAGACGCGCTCGACCCACAAGGCAATGCGGTCCAGGTCCTCGACGAACAGCTCGCTTTCGGCCTCCCACGCCGGATGACCGCCGTCGTCGCCCCAGGCCTCCGCCGACCCGGTCTCGAAAACGCCGATGAGCCCGCTCTTCTGCTCCTGACGATAGTAGCCGGCGGTATAGGGGTCCCGCATGACCGGAAGCTCCTGGTCCCGCTCGACGAAGGCCAGGATCGACTCGGTGACCAGGTACTGGTGCTGCATATTGGTGATCGGGACCTCCAGGCCCACCATCCTGCCGACCTCGCGGGCATAGCAGCCGGCCGCGTTCACGACATGCTCCGAGACGATGTTGCCCTGTTCGGTGAACACCTCCCACTCGCCGCTCGGGCGCCGTTTGATGTCGAGCACCCGATTGCGGCGGACGATCTCCGCACCCAGGTCACGGGCCGCCTTGGCCAGCGCGTTGCAACAGCCGGCCGGGTCCACGTGCCCGTCGTCCTGGGTCCAGGCGCCGGCCAGGATGCCGTCGGTGTTCAGGAACGGATTGATGGCCTTGATCCGGTTGGGGCCGATGATCTCCATCCGGAAGCCGACGTTGGTGGAGAAGCCCTGTACCCAGTGGAACCAGTCGACCTCTTCGGGGGTGGTGGCAAGCCGGATACCGCCGCAGCCGTGCCAGCCGACGTACTGGCCGGTCTCCGCCTCCAGGGTGGCGTAGAGCTTGTTCCCGTAGTGGTGGATCTTGGCCATGTTGTAGTCGGCGATGAAGCTCGGGCATTGCCCGGCCGCGTGCCAGGTCGAGCCGGAGGTAAGCTCGCCCTTCTCGATCAGAACGCAGTCCTTCCAGCCTTCGCGGGCGAGGTGGTAGAGCAGGCCCACACCCATCATCCCGCCGCCGATCACCACCACCCGCGCATGGCTCTTCATCACTGCGTCACCGAATTCCAGTGCGCCAACCGACAGTGGCTCGGTGCAGGCTGCGCCGTCGATCTCATGGTGAGCAAAAAGCTCGGGCCAATACCCTTGTCAAGGCCTTGGGCCGCTGGAGGCGGTGGCCCTTCGGGCCAGCCTTGACAAGGGTATTGGCCCGAGCTCGGAAGGCAACCATGAGATTGATGGCGTGGTGTGGCGCAAACCGGAAATTTGGACACGGGGCGGGGGAGGGGCGTGGCGACAACGCTACCAACGGCCGTTGTCCGGCGCCATGAACTCGGCCGGCAGCTTGATGGGGAACCGCTGGCGAAGCGCGGCGTCGAGCGCCGGATCGATGTAGGTGGGATAGTGCCGGGCCAGGACCTCCCTGACGCGCGTCCGGGCGCGCTGGACGACGTCGGTCGAGCCCTGCTCGATCCATTCCTTCGGGCTGGTGCGATCGCCGACCACCGGGTAGACGTACTCCGACTGCATCAACTGCAGAGTCTGCACGTGGCCCAGGAAGTGCCCGGGCCCGCCGATGCAGGCTTCGCCGATGGCCTCGACCGAGAGGCCGTCCTCGGTGGCCTCGATGCCGCGTACGGTGCGCAGGACGCTGCCGATGATGTCGTTGTCGATGACCAGGCTTTCCAGGCAGCACCCGAGCAGGCTGGCGTGCATGCCGGCCGCCTCATAGATCAGGTTGGCGCCGGCCTGGGCGGCGAGCGCCAACGTGTAGCCCTTCTCGTATCCGGCCTGGGCATCGGGGATCTTGGAATCGGTCATCGCCGCCGCCACCGCGCCGGTCAGGTCGTAGAAATGCGCC
>JBHICX010000250.1:0-3971 GCA_046759805.1 Kiloniellales bacterium
GGTGGTCGACCGAGAGCGTGCAGCTCATCACCGTGGCCGTGGCCAGCGCGCCGTCACGCACCACCGGCCGGGGTTCACCGACCCCCACCGCCAGGATGCAGCCCTGGGGCGGGTTGATCACGGCGGCAAAATCCTTGATGCCGAACATGCCGAGATTGGACAGGCTGAAGGTGCCGCCCTGATAGTCCTCGGGCATCAGCTTGCCGTCCCGGGCGCGCGCCGCCAGCCCTTTCATCTCCCGCGAGATGGCGGCCAGCCCCTTATCCTGGGCGCCGCGGATCACCGGGGTGATGAGACCGTCCTCCAGCGCCACGGCAACGGCGATGTCGGCCGACTTGTACTGCTTGATGCCGTCGTCGCTCCACGACGCGTTGGCCTTTGGCACCGCCATCAACGCCAGCGCCGCCGCCTTGATGATCAAGTCGTTGATCGACAGCTTGACGTCCTCCTCGGCGCGGCTGTTCAGGTCCTTGCGCAGCTCCAAGAGCCGGTCGATCTCGCAGTCGACGGGTAGGTAGAAGTGCGGGACCGTCTGCTTGGATTCGCTGAGCCGGCGGGCGATGGTCTTGCGCATGGAGCTGAGCGGCTTGAGCTCGAACGCGGGCTCGAACGGTGCGGCCGGGGCCGCTGCGGGTGCCTCGACCGCGGGCCTTGCTTCGGCGACGCCGCCAGCGATGGCCGCCTCGACATCGCTCTTGACCACCCGCCCGTGCGGCCCGCTGCCCTTGATCGACTCGAGCGCGATTCCGGCCTGCTTGGCCATGCGTCTGGCGAGCGGGCTGGCAAACAGGCGGCCGTCGGCGTCGCGGGGGGGCAGAACTGCCGGCGCCGCGGCGGGCTCCGAGGCCGGCTCGGCGGCGGCGGGCTTCGGAGCCGGCTCGGCTGCCGCGGGCCTTGCCGCTGGCTCGGCGCTCGATTCGAGGGCCGCCTCGATTGCCGATGCGTCCTCACCGTCCTCCAGTATGAGCGCGATCACTTCGCTGACCGGCACCGCCTCGGTGCCCTCGGGCACCACGATCTTGCTGAGCACGCCCTCGTCCACCGCCTCGAGCTCCATGGTCGCCTTGTCGGTCTCGATCTCGGCCAGCACGTCGCCCGCGCCGACCCGATCGCCTTCCTTCTTGTGCCAGGACGCCACTTTGCCCTCGGTCATGGTGGGCGACAGGGCCGGCATCAGAACCTTGATCGGCATAGGCTCTCCTCCCTTGAAGCGCCGCTAGCGGCACCCTCTCAGCGGTAGCAAACCGCCTTCGCCGCGGCCACGATTGCCTCGGCCGACGGCAATGCCAACCGCTCCAGATTCGCCGCATACGGCATCGGCGCGTCGGCGCCGGTCACCCGGGCCACGGGGGCGTCGAGCCAGTCGAACGCCTGTTCCATGATTTGTGCCGCCAGCTCGGAGCCGATACCGGCAAACGGCCAACCTTCCTCCACCGTGACCAGTCGGTTGGTCTTCTCGACCGACTCGATGATGGTGGCGCTATCGAGCGGGCGCAGGCTGCGCAGGTTGATCACCTCGGCGCTGATCCCCTCGCCGGCCAGCGTCTCGGCGGCCTCGAGCGCCAGGCCGACCATGAGCGAGAACGCGGTGATGGTGACGTCGGCGCCCGGGCGCTCGACCTTGGCCAGGCCGATGGGCACGGTGAAATCGGGGTCGCTCGGCACGTCGAAGCTCTGGCCATACAGGATCTCGTTCTCCAACACGATGACCGGGTTGGGGTCGCGGATCGCCGACTTCAATAGCCCCTTGGCGTCCTCCCCCGACCACGGAACCACCACCTTGAGGCCCGGGCAGTGGGCGTACCAGCTGGCGTAGCACTGCGAGTGCTGCGCCGCCACCCGGGCGGCGGCGCCGTTGGGCCCGCGGAACACGATCGAGGCGCTCATCTGTCCGCCCGACATGTAGCGGGTCTTGGCCGCCGAGTTGATCAGATGGTCGATCGCCTGCATGGCGAAGTTGAAGGTCATGAACTCGATGATCGGCTTCAGCCCGGCGAACGCCGCGCCGACCCCAAGGCCGGCGAATCCGTGCTCGGTAATGGGCGTGTCGATGACCCGGCGCGGGCCGAACTCGTCCAACAACCCCTGGCTCACCTTGTAGGCGCCCTCATACTCGGCCACCTCCTCGCCCATCAGGAAAACCCGGTCGTCGGCGCGCATTTCCTCGACCATGGCGTCGCGCAGCGCCTCCCGGACGCTCTGCCGGACCGTGGGTCCGACCTGCTCCGGCGCGGCCGGCGAGACCGGAGCCGCTGCCGCTGGCGCGACCGGAGGCTCCGCCGCCGCGGGCGTGGGCGCGAGCGCAGATTCCGGGGCGGCGGGCGCCGTGTCCAGCGTCAAAGCGTCTTCACCGTTTTCCAGAATGAGGGCGATGGCGGTGTTGACGGCGACCGACTCGGTGCCCTCGGGGACCAGAATCTTGCCCAGCACGCCCTCGTCGACCGCCTCGACCTCCATGGTCGCCTTGTCGGTCTCGATCTCCGCCAGCACGTCGCCGACGCTCACCGCGTCGCCCTCGCGCTTGTGCCACTTGGCGAGAGTTCCCTCGGTCATGGTCGGCGACAGGGCCGGCATCAGCACCTGGATCGGCATATCCTGCTCCCCCTGTCAGCCGCTGGCGGGCGGGACGAATCGCAGGTCCGTGTCTGGGCCGCGACGCGTGGAGTTGTTTAGGCTTCGACGAGGATGTCGGTCCACAGCTCGGACGGGTCGGGCTCGGGGCTGTTTTGCGCAAACTCGGCAGCCTCCGAGACGATCCCTCTCACCTCCTGATCCATTGCCTTCAGCTGATCCTCGTCGGCGGCCTTGCGTTCCAGCAATTGCTCTTTCACGTGCTCGATGGGATCGCTGTGCTGGCGCACCTTCTGCACCTCGTCTCGCGACCGGTACTTCGCCGGATCCGACATGGAATGGCCGCGGTAGCGGTAGGTCAGCGCCTCCATAATGTAAGGCCCCTTGCCGGCACGGCAATGCGCCACCGCCTTCTCGCCGGCCGCCTTGACCGCCAGCACGTCCATGCCATCGACCTGAACCCCCGGTATGCCAAAGGCCCGGCCGCGCTGGTAGAGCTCGGCGCTTTTCGCCGAGGCACGCTGGATCAAGGTGCCCATGGCGTACCGGTTGTTCTCGATCACGTAGACGACAGGCAGCTTCCAGACTGCGGCCATGTTGAAGCTCTCGGACACCTGCCCCTGGTTGGCCGCGCCTTCGCCCAGATAGGTGATGCTGACCCGGTCGGTGTCCCGGTAACGGTGGGCGAAGGCGACGCCGGTGCCGATCGGCACCTGGGCGCCAACGATCCCATGCCCGCCAAGGAAGTTCTTCTCGCGGCTGAACATGTGCATCGAGCCGCCCTTGCCCTTGGAATAGCCGCCGCTGCGCCCGGTCAGCTCGGCCATCACCCCCTTCGGGTCCATGCCGCAAGCCAGCATGTGGCCGTGATCACGATAACTGGTGATCACCGTGTCGTCCGGGCGCAATGTCGCCTGCATGCCCACAACCACCGCTTCCTGGCCGATGTAGAGGTGACAGAACCCGCCGATCAAACCCATGCCGTAAAGCTGACTCGCCCTCTCTTCGAAGCGCCGGATGATCAACATCTGGCGATAAAAGCCCAGCAGCTCTTGCGCCGCCGCCTTGCGCGCACCGCCGGCGGTCCGCTTGCCGCGCTTGCTCGCCGTCGCCATGTTTCCAGCCTGCCCGCCGCCTCCTTGGCCTCGGCCTAGTGCTAGTCCGGGGACAGCACTTTGGCAAGCGGCAATCGCCGGCCGCCCGATTCGACCGCCGGCGGATGCCGCAGCCCAGCGTCCGAGCCGGTCCCGCGTCATTCCGCTTCTAATCCGCCAGCTCGCCGTACCGAACCAATACGGTGGCGCGGCGGGCGACAAAAAGGGCCGGCAGCCAACATGGGCGCCGGCCCGTCCCCCCTATTGGCTTGGCATCAGGCTATTCGTGTTGGCTTCCCATTCGTG
>JBHICX010000251.1:0-3969 GCA_046759805.1 Kiloniellales bacterium
GGCTGGTGCGATTCCAATCAAGTGGAAAATGCCCTAGGGGCAGCCGATGCCGGCGCGCTCGCGCTGGGCGCGCTGCCTGATGGGCGGGGATGCGTTGGGGAACGCTTCGGCGAGCCGATCGAAGGCGGCGCAGGCCTCGGCCTTGTCGCCGAGACGGCCCAGCGAAACGCCCAGTTTCAACAGATTGTCCGGCGCCTTCACGCCGTTTGGGAATTTCTGGTAGCCGTCGAGATAGGTTTCGGCGGACTCCTTGTAACGGCCCCGCACGTAATAGGTTTCGGCCAGCCAGTACCGCGCGTTGCCGGCCAGCGGGTCGTCGCCATGGGCGGCGATGAACTGCCGGAACGCGGACTCCGCTTCATCGTAGCGCGCCCGCTTCAAGAGCGAGCGCGCGAACTCGTAACGGGCCTTCGGCGAGCCCGGCGGCAGTTGGATCAGCGGCGGCGCGGCGGCCGTTTGTTTCGGCGCCGCGGCTACCGTGGCTGCGTCGCCCGTTCCGGCGCCGGCGTCGGGAGCCAGCCCCAGCCTGGCCGCCCGTTCGCGGCTTACCGTAAGGGTGCCAAGGATGCCAGCGGCGGCAGAGCGCGGCGCCGTGCCGGCGGCGACGGCTTGCCCCGGCGGCCCGGCCGAGCCGCCGCCGGGCGGCGGGAGCCCGGCCGGTGCCGCGTCCGCGCTACCCAACCCCTCGGCACCACCGAGCCCCGCGGTTTCCAGCTCGCGCAAGCGGAAATCCACGTCGGCGACCAGCTTTTCCAGCCGTGCTTGCATGCGGTCGAGTCGATGCAGCACCTGTTCGATGCGGCCGGTCTGCTCGGCCAGCGCGGTTTCCAGGGCGCTGATTCGCACGTCCATCTGGGCCGCGATGGGACCGCCCTCGAGGCCGGCACCCGGCCCCGGCCGCGCCATGCCAAGCGGCGACGGTTGCCCGACCCCGGACGCCGTGCCTCCCAAATAGAGCTGGCGCTCCAAGCGATCGACGCGCTCCACCAAACTCTCCGCCTCGCGGCCCTGGGCGTGGGCGGTGGCGGCCAGGCCGACCAGCACGGCCGGAGCGGCCAAACCGAACACCCAGATGGCGCCCACGACCAACCGCCCCATGCAGCCACTCAGGCCGCATCGATGCTCGAAAGTGCGATTGATCATCCCCCTTGCCGCGCGCCTCCCTTTGCCGATCACTCACCGCGGCCGGCCGTTCGGCAGGCCCACGTATGCTGCGCGACCATCTGGGCGAAAATAAGGCGCCACCCAGGGCTCCCGCGGGTAGGATCGGCGGCCCGGCCAGGCCGCTCATCCGGCGCCGCGCCCGGGATGGCGGTCCTAGTTTAGGACCGAAACTCCGCGCCGGTTCTGCGTCCAGGCAGCCTCGTTGGAGCCCAGAGCCTCCGGCCGCTCCTTGCCGTAGCTGATGGTCGCGATTCGGTTCGGGTCTATGCCGAGCGCCACCAGATAGCTCTTGACTGCAGTGGCGCGGCGCTCGCCCAGCGCCAGGTTGTACTCGCGGGTGCCCCGTTCGTCGCAGTGGCCCTCCACCGTGATCGTGTGTGTCGGGAACTGCTGCAGCCAGGCCGCCTGGCGTTCCAGCGTCTTCCTGGCCTCCGGCTTCAGCTCCGACTTGTCGGTGTCGAAGAACACCCGGTCGCCGACATTGATGACGAAATCCTCCGGGCTGCCCGTCGCCGCTCCCTCCGGAAGTTCAGCCATGGGCACAGCGGCGACCTGGGTTGGGGGCGGCGGCGGGGGCGTCGCGCTCTGGCCTGCGCTTGTCAGCTCGACCAGTTCCTCAGGCGCGGACGAGCATGCGGCCAGCAGTACGCCGGTCGCAACCACAAGGATGTACTTCACGTGCATATAAGACTCCCTCAGCGCTTCTGGGGTGGGGAAGCGACCGACGGTCTTGCGATTCGCCGCAATATAGGCGCGGGTGTTGCGTAATGCCAATGAAATGTGCGCTTGGCAAAGCGCGTACATCCGCGCGTCATGACAAGAGTCCGGCAAGGTGAATTGCTTCCACCCGCCCCTGCTGCGTTTTCAGCGCAACAGGGGTGACCAGGCCGGATCGGACGCATCGAGCGGCGTGATCACCTCGCGCAAGTGCTGGCCGGTGAGATCGATGGAGTAAAGCCGGGCATGGCCGCCCTCGCCTTGCGGATCGGTCGGCGTCTGCCGGAAGAACATGATCACACGCCCGTTGGGGGCCCAGGTCGGACCTTCGTCGAGGAAGCTTTCGGTGAGCAGCCGCTCGCCGCTGCCGTCGGGCCGCATGATGCCGATGTAGAAGCGGCCTTGGTGGAACTTGGTGAACGCGATCAGGTCGCCGCGCGGCGACCAGACCGGGGTGGTGTACCGGCCCTCGCGGAAGCTGATGCGCTTCACGTTGCGACCATCGGCGTCCATCACGTAGAGCTGCTGGGAGCCGCCTCGATCGGAGTTGAAGACGATCTTGCGCCCTTCCGGGGACATCGAGGGAGAGGTGTCGATCGCCGGGTGCTTGGTGAGCTGTTGCACCACCCGCGTGCGCAGGTCCTGAGCATAGATCTCGGAGTTGCCGCCGGTGGCCAGGCTCATGACCACCTTGTTGCCGTCCGGCGAGAAGCGCGGCGCGAAGGTCATGCCCGGGTAGTCGCCCAGCACCTCCTGCTGACCGGTATCGATGTTGTACAAATACACCCGCGGCTGGTCGTTGATGTAGGACAGATAGGTAATCTCCTGGCTCGACGGCGAGAATCGCGGGGTCAGCACCAGGGTCGAGCCGTCGGTGAGGAAGCGGTGGTTGGCGCCGTCCTGGTCCATGAGGGCGAGCCGCTTGAGGCGCTGGTTGGGCGGGCCGCTTTCGGCGATGTAGACGACTCGGGTGTCGAAATAACCTTCCTCGCCGGTGATCCGCTGGTAGATCTGATCGGCGATGATATGCGCCACGCGACGCCAGTTCTGGGGCACCGTGAAGTAGGCAAGGCCGGTGAGCTGTTGCTCGGCGAACACATCCCACAGACGGAACTCGACCTTGAGCCGACCGTCCTGCTGCAACTGCGCCGAGCCGGTGACCAGCGCCTGGGCGTTCAAGAGCCGCCAGTCGGCAAACCGCGGCCGCACTTGCAGCGCCTCCGGCTTCTGAATGAAGGCCTTCGGCGGAATCGTGTGGAACAGGCCCGATCGGTTGAGGTCCGCCGACACCACCCCGGCGACCTCGCGACCGAAGGACGCCGCCTGGGGCGAGGCGCCAAATAAATCGGTAATCGCGATCGGCATCGGCTCGATCACACCCCGGTTGATGTCGAGACGAAGCTCCGCGCTTGCCGGTGCCGCAACCAGGGTGAGCAGCACGGCCAGGCCGGCGCGCCGGACCAGCCTTTCGTGTCCGCCAGTCACGATCCTTCTCATTCGCCCAACATGTGCTTGAGGTTGAACCCGATGTTGAAGGTCTTCCAGAATTCATACTTCTCCGGCGGCAACGGCAGCCGTCGGCACTTGTAGAAGGCGCGCAGGGCGCTCTCGGCGAAGGTTCGGAAGAACGGCTCGTCGCGCATGCGCAGCTTGTCGCGTTCGATCAGCTGAACCATCTGCACCACGCCGTCGCGGCGCAACCTGCCGATGATGCGCACCTCCATGTCGTGCGCGTCGCGGGCGCCGACCGGCGGGTTCCAGCAGCCGATGATATGCTGTCGGACCGCGTCCTCCTCGCTCATGGTCAGACGGTTGCCAAGCTCTTCAAGCTTGCTGGTCGGTGCCCCGGCGCGGGCCAGGGCCGTCGCCGCCGGCGCCTGGTGCTTGGAGACGGCGCGGCGCATCCGGCTCAGGAAATCGTCCGTCTTCGCTAGTTGCGGCTTCACCGCCGGCGCCTCGGGCTTCGGCTTCGGCGGCGGCTCCGGCTTGGGCGCCGCCGCCTTGGGTTTCGGCGGTGGCGGCTTCGGTGGCGACTTCGGTTTCGCCTTTGGCGCCGGCAGCGGACGCGGCGCCGGTGTCGCCGCCTTC
>JBHICX010000252.1:0-3961 GCA_046759805.1 Kiloniellales bacterium
CCTCCTCGTTGAACGCCCACAGATCCTCGAGGCTGCCGCCGCCGCGGGCGACGATGATCAGGTCCGGCCGCGGCACCGGCGCCTTAGGCTTAAGCCGGTTGAAGCCCTCGATGGCCGCCGCCACCTGCGCCGCCGCGCCCTCGCCCTGCACCAACACCGGCCAGATCAGCACCCGGCGCGGGAAGCGCTCGTTGAGCCGGTGCAGGATGTCGCGAATCACCGCCCCGGTCGGCGAGGTGACCACGCCGACCACCTCGGGCAGGAACGGCAAGGGCCGCTTGCGGTCCTCGTCGAACAGGCCCTCGGCGGCGAGCTTGCGCCGGCGCTCCTCCAGGAGCTTCAACAGCGCCCCCTCGCCGGCCAGCTCCATGGCCTCGATGACCAGCTGGTAGCGCGACCGGCTCATATAGGTGGTGAGCCGCCCGGTGCACACCACCTCCAGCCCGTCCTCGGGCGCCACCGCCAGCCGCGCGCTGGTGCCGCGCCAACACACCGCGTCCAAGACCGCCTCGGCGTCCTTCAGGCTCATGTACCAATGGCCCGAGGCGGCGCGCTTGAACCCGGAGATCTCGCCGCGCACCCGCACGTACCCGTAGGCGTCCTCTATGGTGCGCTTGAGCGCCCGGGCCAGCTCGCCGACCGTATACTCGGGTAGGTTTGCGGCGGGCTCCGTTGGGGTCTCGAGCCGGTCCTCGTCGATGGGAATTTCGCTCATCGGTCTCGCCGCCCATGTTACAAGACCCGGCCATCGCGACCAAGGAAGAGGGGCAGGCGGTTCGGCCATGAAGGTTCTGCTGGTCGGATCGGGAGGCCGCGAACACGCACTCGCCTGGGCGCTGGCGGCCTCGCCGCTGTGCGAGGCGCTCGTCTGCGCCCCCGGCAACGCCGGCATCGCCGAGGAGGCCGAGTGCGTGCCGGTCGCCGCCGACGACCTCGACGGCCTGGTCCGGCTGGCCGAGGCGCGCGCCATCGACCTGGTGGTGGTGGGCCCGGAGGCGCCCTTGTGCGCCGGGCTCGTCGACCGGCTCACCGCCGCTGGGATCAAGGCGTTCGGCCCCACGGCGGCGGCGGCGCGACTGGAGGGCTCGAAGGGGTTCGCCAAGGATCTGTGCGCCCGCCACGGCATCCTGACCGGGGCTTATGGCCGCTTCACCGACGTGGCGGCGGCCAAGGCCTACGTGCGCGACCACGGCGCCCCGATCGTAGTCAAGGCGGACGGCCTGGCCGCCGGCAAGGGCGTCACCGTGGCCCAAAGCGTCGCCGAGGCGGAGGCGGCGATCGAGGACGCGCTGAGCCGCGGCCGCTTCGGCGCCGCCGGGGCCGAGCTGGTGATCGAGGAGTTCCTCGACGGCGAGGAGGCGAGCTTCTTCGCGCTCGTTGACGGGCGGCACGCGCTGCCGCTCATCGGGGTGCAGGACCACAAGCCGGTGGGCGACGGCGACACCGGCCCCAACACCGGCGGCATGGGCGCCTACACGCCGGCCCCGGTGCTGAACGAGGCGGTGGCCGAGCGGGTCATGGACCAGATCATCCTGCCGGCGGTGGCCGGCATGGCGGAGCTAGGCTCTCCCTACAAGGGGGTCCTCTACGCCGGCCTGATGATCACCGCCGACGGCCCAAAGCTGTTGGAATTCAACGTCCGCTTCGGCGACCCGGAGTGCCAGGTGCTGGTGGTGCGGCTGATGTCCGACCTCCTGCCGGCGCTCGTGGCCGCGGTCGACGGGGAGCTCGGCCATTTTCATCTGCGCTGGTACGATGAGGCGGCGCTCACCGTGGTGATGGCCTCCAAGGGCTATCCGGGGGACTACCGCAAGGGAACCGTGATCCGCAACGTGGAGGCGGCGGCCGCGGTCGACGGGGTGACGATCTTCCACGCCGGCACCGGCCGCGCCGACGACGGGCGGCTCATCGCCACCGGCGGCCGCGTCCTCAACGTGACCGCCACCGGCGACACCGTGGCCGAGGCCCAGCGCCGCGCCTACGCGGCCGTGGACCGCATCGACTGGCCGGACGGCTTCTGCCGCCGCGATATCGGCTGGCGCGCCGTAGGCCGAGGATAGATTATGTCGTCGTAAGGAGCGTTGGCGTTAGGTCTGGAGGGTAGCCCGCCGTTGTCTACGGATGACCCATAACGGACGCATGCGGCCCATCTGAGCACGGGTACAGGACGTTCCCGGCGTCAGCTCAGGTAAGCATTCCCTTCAAGGTAAAGTACAGGAATGCGGCCAGTAAGCCGCCCGCGGGCAAGGTGACGATCCAGGAGACGAAGATGCTGCCGATGACCCGGAGATCGAGGGCGGCAAAGCCCCGGGCAAGCCCCACTCCCATAACGGCGCCCACCGCGATGTGGGTCGTCGAGACCGGCATGCCCGTGCGCGAGGCCAACACCACCGTGGCCGCCGCGGCCATCGTCGCGCAGAAGCCACTGGAGGGCGTGAGCTCCGTAATTCTCTTGCCGATGGTTTGCATCACGCGATAGCCGTAGGTCGCTAGGCCGAGCACGATTCCACCACCGCCCAACACCAGCACCCATAGCGGCAAAGGGGATGTTTGCCCAACGTCGCCTCCGGAGCGCACCAGTGCAAAGACCGCTGCCAGGGGACCGACGCCGTTTGCCACATCGTTGGAACCGTGGGCGAAGGCCATGGCACAGGCGGTAAAGATCATGAGTGGCGCGAAGATCTTCTCGACGCTGGCATAGTGGAACGTCTTGTCGGCCCCTGTGTCGACCTTGACCCGGCTGACGGCATAACGCCCGATTGCCGCCACCACGACGCCAAGGATGGCTGCCAGAACGAAGCTCACTGGGACGCTGAGGTCGAGATTCAAGTGCTTCAAGCCCTTGAAAAGAGTGACCAGCGCCATCACGAAACCGACCAAGAACGCATAGGCCGGCGCCCAGCGGACCGCGCTTTGGAACGGCTCTTCCTGGCGCAGAATCAGCCGCTGGATGCTCACCGTCAGGACGAAGGCGATGACGCCGCCCAGGACCGGGGAGATCACCCAGCTCAAGGCGATCTGGCCGATAATGGTCCAATTGACGGCGTTCATGCCGATCCCGGCGATGCCGAAGCCGACCAAGGCGCCGACGATCGAGTGAGTGGTGGAAACCGGCCAGCCCCTGAACGAGGCGATCGACAGCCACATGGCCGCCGCCAAGAGGGCGGCCAACATGCCGAAGATCAAAAGCTGCGGGTCGTTCACGATGGGGCTCGGGTCGATGATCCCTTTGCGGATTGTCTTGGTTACATGACCGCCTGCCAAAGCCGCGCCCAAGAACTCGAAGATGGCCGCGATGATGATCGCGGTCCGTACCGTTATGGCGCCGGAACCGACCGAGGTTCCCAGGGCGTTTGCCACGTCGTTGGCGCCAATGCCCCAGCACATGAACAGACCGAAGATGACGGCGATCGCTATGAACGTCGTGCCGTGCGCGGCAATTATCTCCATGGACCGCGATTTCTCTTGCTTGTTGGAAAGGGAGCGACTACCGGGCGATCAGGAGTCGCAGACGGTTTCCAACCTTTTCGGCATAATTGGCGAGATCGCCGACCCAGCGGATGAGCCGGTGCCAGACCATGAGCGAGATCGGATCGAACTCCGCCTCATGAGCGAACAGTTCGTTGAGCAGGGAAATGGCCTTTTCATCGGTGTCGGTCTCGATGCGATTCAGTTCATCGATCATGTTGCGGACGATCTCGGACTCGGGCCCCCGGAAGCCGGTTTCCAAGAGTTCGTCGAGCTCTTCCATCATCTTCGCCATCTGGCTGCAGGCCTCGAGACAACGCTGGGTCAGAGACATGAGCGGGGCACGGATGGGATCGATGACCTTGGGACGCCGCACCATCAGCATGCCGGCGATATCCTGTGCCGTATCGGCGATCGAATCCTGGAGGTCGAGGATCTCGAGAATGTCGCGGCGGTCCACCGGCATGAACATGGTCTTGGGCAGATGCGAGCG
>JBHICX010000253.1:0-3936 GCA_046759805.1 Kiloniellales bacterium
AGCCGGGGCTTCGCTTCGGCGAAGGCAGGCGATGCCGTGGGTGGCCGGGTGGGGGCGCGAGCTGGTGCGATTCCACTCGAATGGAAAATGCTCTAGCGGCCGATCGCCTTCTGATAGCGGCGCCGGACCGAGGCAGGAATACGCATGGCCTCGCGGTATTTGGCCACCGTCCGGCGGGCGATGTCGATGCCGTCGGCGCGCAGGATGTCGACGATTCGGTCATCGGACAAGACCCGGTCGGGGGCTTCCGCGTCGATCAGTGCCTTGATGCGGAAACGCACCGCCTCGGCCGAATGGGCATCGCCGCCGCCGGCCGAGGCGATCGCCGAGCTAAAGAAGTACTTCAGCTCGTAGACCCCCCGCGGGGTGGCCATGTACTTGTTGGACGTCACCCGGCTTATCGTGCTCTCGTGCATCTCGATCGCCTCGGCGACCTCGCGCAGGACCAGCGGCTTCAAGTCCCGCACGCCATGCCGGAAAAAGGCATCCTGCCGGCGCACGATCTCGCTCGCCACCTTGACGATGGTGTTGGCCCGCTGGTGCAACGACCGCATGAGCCAGTTGGCCTGCTCGAGGCGCTCGTCAATGTACGCCTTGTCCTTGCGCGAGCGCGCGGTGCGGCTCACTTCAGCGTAATAGCGCCGGTTGACCAGGACCCGCGGCAGCGCCTCGGGGTTCAGCTCGACCCGCCAACCGCCGTCCGGCGATGGCCGCATCAACAGGTCCGGCGTGATCGCCTGCACCACCGCGGGCTCGAACAGGTTGGCCGGTTTCGGGTTGAGCCGCTTGATCTCCGCCATCATGTCGGCGATGTCGTCGGCGTCGACCCCGCACAGGCGCCTAAGCCGCTCGACGTCGCGGCGGGCCAGCAAATCGAGGTTGCCCAGGAGGGCCTGCATCGCCGGGTCGAGCCGGTCCCGTTCGCTGAGCTGCAAGGCCAGGCATTCGCCGAGGTCGCGCGCGAAGACGCCGGGCGGATCGAAGTGCTGCAGGCGCCTGAGCGTGCTTGCGACCCGCGCCTCCTCGCAGTTCAAGAGCCGCGCCACCGACCCCAGGTCGCCGTCGAGCCAGCCCCGATCGTCCAGCATGTCGATCAGGTGAAGGCCGATCACCCGGTCCACCGGGTCGGTAATGTCGACGCCCAGCTGCTGCAGCAGGTGTTGGCGAAGCGTCGGCGGTTGGCCTGCGGTCTGCTCCAGGTTCGCAGCCTGGTCATCGAATTCGTTACCGCGCCCAGGGGAGCGCCCAGGACCGCCGGGGTCGAACGGGCGGCCGGACTCGTCACCGGCCCACAGGTTTTCATAGTCGGTGTCCAGCGGTTCGTCGGCCACCGCTGGCACGGTGTCGGCCTCGGCGAAGTCGAGGCTGTCCTTGAGCTCCGGCGCTGCCTGGGTGTCCAGGGCCGGCTCGTCCACGGGTTCCGAGTCGGCGCTGGGGGCAGTCTCGTCGCGTTCGAGCAACGGATTCTCGTCGATCTCGGTGTCGACGAAGGCGGCGAGCTCCAGGCTCGACATCTGCAGCAGCCTGATCGCCTGCTGCAGCCGCGGCGTCATGACCAGGGTCTGCGACTGCCTGAGGTCGAGCCGGGGCGTCAGCGCCATGACGATCGTGACCTTCCGGGGATACCGGACAAATCCCGGCTAGATCGTGAACCGATCGCCGAGGAAGACCCGCCGCACCTCGGCGTCGTGCACGATCTCGGCCGGCGCGCCCTGCATCAACACCCGGCCGTCGTGCAGGATGTAGGCCCGGTCCACGAGATCCAGCGTCTCGCGGACGTTATGGTCGGTCACCAGCACCCCGATGCCACGGTTCTTGAGCTGGAACACCAGGTCGCGGATGTCGTGCACGGCGATCGGGTCGATGCCGGCCAAAGGCTCGTCGAGCAGGATGAAGCTGGGCTGTGAGGCCAGCGCCCGGGCGATCTCCACGCGGCGCCGCTCGCCGCCGGACAAGGCCAAGGCCGGGGCGCGGCGCAGATGGCTGATGGAGAACTCGGCCATGAGCGCCTCCAGCACCGCCTGGCGCCGGTCGCGGTCCGGTTCCACCACCTCGAGGACGGCGCGGATATTGGCCTCGACCGTGAGGCCGCGGAAGATCGACGCCTCCTGCGGCAGATACCCGATTCCGCGGCGTGCCCGGCGGTACATCGGCAGTTCCGAGACATCGTCGCCGTCCAGCACCACCGCCCCATAGTCCGGGGTCATCAGTCCGGTGATCATGTAGAAGCAGGTGGTCTTGCCGGCGCCGTTCGGCCCCAGAAGTCCGACCACCTCACCGCGCTGCACCGACAGGCTTACGTCTTGAACCACAGGGCGTTTCTTGAACCGCTTGCCAAGATGCCGCGCCTCCAGACCGGTGTTGCTGGCGACGATTCGCGGCGCCTGGAAAAGCGGCTCGCCCGCCGCCGGGTCGATCGCCGTCGGGCCGTCGTCGACCGCCGGCCTCAGGGCGGCGGTTGCCGGGCGCCGGCGGCGCAACAGGTTGCGCAGAAATCTGGATCGGCGGAAAACCATCGACCGTTATTGAACCCTTTTCTCGTCGTTGTTAACTGAATTTTCTTTTTCGGGGACGAACAGCCCATGAACGCGGCCGGCTGAAGCTCGGCTTGAATCGCCGACAAGCCGGCTCACCCCGGTGCGTACATTGATCACGGCGCGCTGACCATTCAACTGGTTATCGCCCCTGGTCAGTCGAACCGCGCCGAGCAAGGTTACGATGCCGGTATCGAGGTTGTATTCCCCGCGGTCGCACTGCACGATCTCGTTCGCCGTCGACAACAGCACGTTGTCGTAGGCGCGCACTAGGTAGACTTTCGTCTTGCCTTGGCCATCGTCACGCAGATAGGCGACCAGCACGTCGGCCCTGAGCCGCCTGCCGTCGCGCACCAGGAAGGCCTCGCCTCGGACCACCGCGTATTTCTCTTGATCGTAGTATTCCAGGCTGTCGCGCGCCTGGATCACCGTATCCGGCGTTTCCAGCCGTAGCTCCCGGCCGGTCAGCACCAGCACGCCGCGGTCGACATCGTAGGTCCCCTGATCGGCGTAGACGGTTTCGCTGGCCGAGACGATCCGCACCCTGCCATCGGCCACCAGCCGATGCACGTCGGTCTTGCCCGCCGCCGTCTTGCGATAGTGCGCGGTAAGCCGGTCGGCATAGACCACGACCTCTCCCTGGGCCGCCCGCACGTTGCCGCTGGCGATATAGACCTGCTCCGCCTCGCGCCATTCGATGCCGTCGTCGGATTCGATTTCCAGCGGCGCGTCGGACCCGGGCTTGATCACCCCGAGACCCTGCGCTAGGGCGGCCGCGGGAACGAGCGCCAACGCCAACAGCGCCACTGCCGGCATCTGGAAGGGCCTGATCACGCTCGGAAACCCATCACTTCACCGTGAAGGCGCACCGACCTGGCCGAAGCCGCGCCCGACCGGTGGCCAGGTTGACCTCGGCGACCTGGCCGGACAGCCTATCGTCGCCGCGAACGATGGTCACGCCGCGGCACAGGATGGCGGTGCGGCTGTCAAGGTTATACAACCCCAGATCGCCGACGACCACGTCTTGCGGGGTCTCGATGCGCACCTTGTCGAAGGCCTCGACGCGCTGCATCACCGTCTTGCCCTGGGCGTCCTCATGCAGGTACACGCTCAGGATATCGGCCCAGATCTGGTTCTGGCCTTCTCTAGCGTAGGCGGCACCGCGGGCCACGGCCATGCGGCGGCCTTCCCAGTACTCCAGGCTGTCGCGGGCGGTGACCTGGCCGTCGGTCGACTCCAGCCTCAAGCGGCGCCCCTTGAGCACCAGGATGCCGCGGTCGATGTCGTAAACGCCGCGATCGCCGTAGGCGGTCTCGCTGGGCGAGGCGACGCGCACGTTGCCGTCGGCATCGAGGCGCCAGATCTCGGTGCCGCCGCGCGGCTTTTCGCGGTAATGGGCGAT
>JBHICX010000254.1:0-3934 GCA_046759805.1 Kiloniellales bacterium
GCACGCAGGCCACCATGGCCTCGCCGACGGGCACGGCGCGGATGCCGACGCAGGGATCATGGCGGCCCTTGGTCACGACCTCGACCTCGTTGCCGTGGACGTCGACGCTCCGGCGCGGAATCAGGATGGACGTGGTGGGCTTGACGGCGAAGCGGACGACAATGTCCTGGCCGGTTGAGATTCCGCCCAACACCCCGCCGGCGTTGTTGCTGAGGAAACGCACCGCGCCGTCCTGGGAGCGCATCTCGTCGACGTGTTCCTCGCCCGACTGGGCCGCGGCAGCGAAACCGGCCCCGATCTCCACCCCCTTCGCGGCATTGATGCTCATCATCGCTGCCGCGAGGTCGCCATCGAGCTTGCCATAGACCGGCGCGCCGAGGCCGGCGGGGACGCCGGTGGCCACCACCTCGATCACCGCGCCGAGAGACGAGCCGGCCTTGCGCACCTCATCGAGACGGGTTTCCCAGCCCTTAAGGGAAGCGGGGTCCGGGCACCAGAACGGGTTGCTCGCGACCGCCTCCCAGTCCCACCTCTCCCGATCGACCTTGTCGGGGCCGAGCTGCACCATCGCCCCGCGCACGGTCACGCCGCTGCCCAGCACCTTACGGGCGATGGCGCCGGCGGCGACCCGCGTCGCCGTCTCCCGCGCCGACGAGCGGCCGCCGCCCCGGTAATCCCGGATGCCGTATTTGACGTGATAGGTGTAGTCGGCGTGGCCGGGCCGGAATTGGTCCTTGATCTCGTCGTAGTCCTTGGGGCGTGGGTCCTCGTTCTCGATCAGCAATGAGATCGGCGTGCCGGCGGTAAGCCCCTCGAAGGTGCCGGAGAGGATTTTCACCCGATCGGGTTCGCGGCGTTGGCTGGTGAATCGCGACTGGCCCGGCCGCCGGCGGTCGAGCCAAAACTGGATATCGGACTCTGATAAGGGGAGCCGCGGCGGCACCCCGTCGACGACGCAGCCAATCGCCGGCCCGTGGCTTTCGCCCCACGTGGTGAGGCGGAAGAGATGGCCGAATGTGTCGTGGGACATGAGCCGTGGGGGCGGCGTCGCGGCCGGCGCCTCAGACTGTCGAGATGTCGGGCGCGTCGACCGCCTTCATGCCGACCACGTGATAGCCGCAATCCACGTGATGCACCTCACCGGTGACGGCGCTGCCGAGGTCGCCGAGCAAGTAGAGCGCTGCATTTCCCACCTCGTCGGTGCTGATCGTGCGTTTAAGCGGCGCGTTGTATTCGTTCCATTTCAGGATGTAGCGGAAGTCGCCGATGCCGGAAGCCGCCAGGGTCCTGACCGGCCCGGCCGATATCGCGTTGACGCGGACGTTGTTCGCCCCTAGGTCGACGGCGAGGTAGCGCACGCTGGCCTCGAGCGCCGCCTTGGCGACACCCATGACGTTGTAGTGCGGCATAACCTTCTCGGCACCGTAATAGGTGAGGGTGAGCAGGCTGCCCCCGTTCGGCATCAGCTTTTCGGCCCGCTGGCAGACTGCCGTGAACGAATAACACGAGATGTTCAGCGACATCGCGAAGTTATCAGGCGTGGTGTCGATGTAGCGACCCTTGAGTTGTCCCCTGTCCGCGTAGGCGATGGCGTGAACCACGAAGTCGAGGCTGCCCCAGGCTCTCGCGAGTTCGTCGAAAACGGCGTCGAGCGAATGGATGTCGGACACGTCGCACTGCACGACAAACCTCGAGCCTGCCGATTCCGCCAGCGGAATCACCCGTTTGGCGAGGGTCTCGTCCTGGTAGGTGAAGGCGAGCTCGGCGTCGTGCTTAGCCAGTGCGCGCGCGATGCCCCACGCGAGCGAGCGCTCGTTGGCGACACCCATGATCAGGCCTCTCTTGCCGGCCATCAACGGGACGGGAGCGGTCATACGGTCCTCGCGATTGTTCCGCCGGACCCCTGAAGTCGGCGGCATCCTACACCAAAGCCAGGACCGGTCCAAACCTATGACGTTGGCGGACCCGCGCCTATGTTCCTGGGCTGCTGGCCGGTATTCGCGCTCGCAATGGTGCTGTCGGTGCAAGCCATGACCGGCCTAAGCGATAGGCAGTGGCCAAGCGCGGCTCAAGCCATCCTCAGCTTTTTGCGCACGTCGTAATCGTGGTCCTTGGCCCATTCGGCGATACGGCGCTCAAGCTCGGGATCGGGCCTGTCGGGCAGCATCACCTTGAGCTCGACGTACTGGTCGCCGCGCTTGCCCGATTGGCGGTCGAGGATGCCCTTGCCCTTGAGCCGTAGGGTGGTGCCGCTGTTCGAGCCCCTGGGAACTTTTAGCGAAACCGCCCCGTCGATCGTCGGCACCGTGATCTCGCCGCCGAGCACCGCCTCTGGCAGGGTCACCGGCGCCTCGACGTGGATATCCCTGCCGTTACGCGTGAAGAAGGGGTGGGGCTCGACTTGAACCTCGATCAGCGCGTCGCCTTGGGGCCCGCCGCCCTGGCCCTGCGCACCCTGGTTCTTGAGACGGATGGTCTGGCCGTCGTCGATGCCTGCCGGAATGGTGACGTCGAGAATCTTCCCCCGGGGCAGGGTGAGGCGCTTTCTGCAACCCGTGGCGGCGTCGAGGAAGTTCACTTTCAGGGTGTACTGGCGGTCGGCGCCGCGGGCCCGAGCAGGCCCCCTGCCGTGGGCACGACCGCGCAAGCCGCCGAAGAGGTTGGTGAACAGATCCTCGGGATTGAAGCCACCAAAGCCTAAGTCCGCGAAGATGTCGGCACCCGGGCCCGCGCTGGCGTAGCTGCGGCGGAAATTCGCGCCCGCGCGCTCGGCGCCGCTGGCGTCGATCTCACCGCGATCATAGCGGGCGCGCTGCTCCTTGTCGCTCAGCAGCTCGTAAGCCGCCGAGACTTTCTTGAAGCGCTCGGCCACCGACTTGTCGCCCCGGTGCAGGTCGGGGTGCAGCTCTTTGGCGAGCTTGCGGTAAGCCTTCTTGATCTCGCCCTGGCTGGCGTTCCGGGGCACCCCGAGGACGGTATAGGGATCTTTCATCACCCGCTTATCTTCACTCGAAGCCGGCGGCCTTGCGCAGGTCCCGCCGTGCGGACCGCAGTCCGCGCCTATTGTAGATATGTTTCGCTGGCGAAAGCTTAAAGGGGCGTTTCCGGGGTGCGTCCCCGTCCATTCCGGCAGCGCGGGCCGGCGCCGTCGCTAGCGGCGGTCGGCCCAGTCCTCGACCAGGATTTCGCCGGCCACGATCTCAGCCTCGCTCATGTCGGCGACCAGCAGCCGCAAGGACCTCGCCGCCTTGACGTGGCTCTGGTTGGCCGCCAGGGTCCACCACATGTAGGCCTGCAGCTGGTCGGGAGCCACCCCCGTACCCGCGAGATACATCCTGCCGAGGGAATACTGGACCTCGGGATCACCGTCCAGCGCCATTGACAGCCATGTCGCCAAGGCAGCCTTGTAATCGCCGGCGTCATAGGCGGCCTGACCCGCCCCGAACCTGGTCGGCTCGGGCTCGAGCGACGCTGTATGAGATGGTGGCGGTGTTGGGCCGGCCGACTCGTCGCTGGGCACGGCGCCGGCGGTCTCCTGGGCGTCGTCAGCTCCGCCGGCTTCCACGGTGTCCGCCGCCGCCGGTGTGTCGGCAGGAACGGCGGTGGAAGCTGCCTGGCGCTTGCCGCCGACGTTACCCGAGGTCTGGGCGCCCGCCGCCATGAACCACCGTAAGACGGAAAACGCCTCGGTGGCCTGCCCGGACTCTTCGGCCATGGCCGAGACTTCGGCACTCGGGGGCTCGGCCACGGGTTCCGCAACCCCGGCGGTTGCCGGAGCTTCGCTCGGCAGCTTGGAGGCCGCCGTCGCCGCAAGCTGTGGCGGATATGATTCGGCCCTTGGCGCCGGCTCGGCGGGCGGCAGGACCCCCGCCTGTTCTGAAACCGTTTCCGCCGCCTTCTTCTCGCCCGGCACGCTTCCCGCCCCGCCTTCGGC
>JBHICX010000255.1:0-3918 GCA_046759805.1 Kiloniellales bacterium
CTGCGCGGATTGTAGGCGGACCGCACACCGCGCGCCAAGCACTGTTCGGCGCCGGCGGCCCCGGTCTAAAGCATTTCCTGTTTGGTCGGAGCCAGCCCACTCCCCCTCCCGGCCACCCACGGGATCGTATGCTATGGGTGGCCGGGAGGGGGAGTGGGCTGGTTCGATTCGACTGAAGTAGAATATTCCCTATATCGGCGGCGGGCCGTGCCGGGCCTTGAGCCGGGCCTCGATGGCGTCCCACAGGGTGGCCTCCAGGGTGACGCCGTCGAAACGGTTGATCTCCTGCAGGCCGGTCGGCGAGGTGACGTTGATCTCGGTCAGATAGCCGCCGATCACGTCGATGCCGACGAACAACAGCCCCCGCTGCGCCAGGGTCGGACCGATGGCCTCGCAGATCTCGCGGTCGCGGGCGTCCAGCACCGCCTTCACCGGCCGGCCGCCGACATGCATGTTGGAGCGCGCCTCGCCTTCGCGGGGGATCCGGTTGATGGCGCCGGTCGCCTTGCCGTCGATCAGGATGATCCGCTTGTCGCCGTCGCGCACCTGCGGCAGGTAGCGCTGCACGATGAGCGGCGTGGGATACAGGACGGCCAGCATCTCCAACAGGGCGTTCAGGTTCTCGTCGTCGGGGGCCACGTGGAACACCCCGTCGCCGCCGCCGCCGAACAGCGGCTTGACGACGATGTCCTGGTGCTCCCGGCGAAAGGCCACGATCTCGTCTCGGTCCGCGGTGATCAGGGTCGGCGGCATCAGATCCAGGAAGTGGGTGACGAAAAGCTTCTCCGGCGCGTTGCGCACATGCACCGGGTCGTTGACCACCAGGGTCTCGGGATGGACGTGCTCCAACAGGTGGGTGGTGGAGACGTAGGCCATGTCGAACGGCGGGTCCTGGCGCATCAGCACCACGTCCATGGTTACCAGGTCGAGGCTCTCCGGGCCGCCGAGGGTGAAGTGGTCGCCGGCTTCTTTTCGCAGCTCGAGCCGCCGGGCGCGGGCGTAGACCCGGCCGTGGCGGAAGCTCAGATGCGCCGGCAGGTAGTGGTACAGGGCGTGGCCGCGGCGCTGCGCCTCCAGCCCCAGGACGAAGGTGCTGTCGGCGTCGATGTCGATCCCCTCGACCGGATCCATCTGGATGGCGACAGCCAGGCTCATGGGTGCCTCGTCCGCGCGACTCTCCGTCGTGACTATAGCATTCAGCGGTCAGCTGTCAGCGGTCAGCATTCAGCTGTCAGCTGTCAGCGGTCAGCTATCAGCTCTTGGACTCTGGCCGACGGCTGACCGCTGAATGCTGAATGCTGAATGCTGAATGCTAATTCAACTGCTTGCGCAGGCGTTGCAACAGACTGGCGGCGGCGTGGCGGGCCGCGTCGCCCGCCGGTCGTTCGAGGCAGGTCTCCAGGCATTCGATGGCCCGGCCGAGATTGTCGAGCCCGGCATTGAGGACCGCCGCCTCGTGCCACAGCTCCGCCTGGCCGGGGGCCAGCAGCAGCATGTTTTCGACGACCTCGAGCGCCGCCTGCATCCGCTGAGCGCCGATCAACCGCAGCTTGATGTTGTTTTGCAGCCGCACCAGGATGGCGCGGTTGGCGACCGGGGCGTAAAGGGCGGGATCGAGCTCCACCTCGTCGCCTACGGTCGCCTTCAGGAGCCCGCGCAGCGCCACGGTGTCGCAGCTGCGGCCGTCGTTGAACGGATCGACGATGACGCGCCGGCCCCGGGCGTCGAGACGGATCAGGAAGTGTCCCGGGAAGTTCAGGCCGAATGCCTCCCAACCCTGGCCCCGGGCGGCATGGAGGTAAAGGATTCCGAGCACCACCGGCAGGCCCTTGCGGCGGTCGATGACCCGCATCAGGTTGGCGTTCTGCAGGTCGTCATAGGTGAGCTTGTCGCCGGTATAGCCGTACTTGCCGAGGATCACCCGGTTCAGCGCGACGAGCCGGTGCTCCGGTAGGTGGTCCGCGGCATCGCCGCCGCCGCCGCGCCTACCGGCCGCGTCGCCGACGTCGCGGACCAGGAGCGCCAGGTGGTGGCGGTAACGTCCGAGGTCGACCCGCGGCCGGTCGAGCGAGGCCAGCGCCAGCGCCGCCTCGGCGAGGTCGATGGCGGCGTCGGGCTGGGCGCCGATGCGGCGCAAGGTCGCCCGGGCCGCGCTCCGGTTGCTCATGGCGGGGGGCCCGTCTGCGGTTCGGGCGGCGGCCCGCCGGGAGGCGCCGGGCGGGGCGGCGGCGTAATTGTCCGGATCGGATCGTCCTTCAGGATGACGTGACTGACCACCCGCCGGGCATAGGGGACCTCGCCCGCGACATGGATGACGTGCCGGAGTTCGGCCTCGTCCTCGGCGATTCCGATCAGGTAGATCACTCGATTGGTGGTGGTCACGGCGTAGTTGATGGCCGAGACCTCCGGGTCGAGGGTAAGTTGCGTGGACAGCCGTGCGGTGATCGAGGCGTCCCGGGCCATGTCGTCGAGCTCGCCCTCGACCGGGTGAATCTCGTCGATGACCTCTTTCACGCCTTCGACCTGCCGGGCCAGCCGCACCGCGTCCTGACGCAACGCCGGATCGGCCAGCGCCCCGGTCACCAGCACCCGGCCCTCATGCACGTTGAGTCCGACCTTGGTGTACATCTCCTCGCTGTGCTGCAGCCAGTAGTGGTTGATCCACAGGCGAATCCGCGCGTCGTCGACGTTGCCGGCGAAGCCTCGCTCCTCCAGCGCCGCGGTCGCCGACCTGGCGCCGACGGTGGTGGCGATGCCGTAGGGCGTGCAGGCCCCGAGGCCGATCGCCGCAAGGAGCGCCAGGACGCCGGCGCAGCGACCCGCGGACCCGCCCGCCGCTGTCATAACGGCGAGCCGATGCATCGACTCAGCCCACCCGCTCAGACCCCGCTGGGTTTTCGCCGCGGTGGCGGCGCGGCGCGGTCGCGCTTGCCGATGAACGCATGTTTCGGGACATGCGCTCATCGGAATCACAGCAGCTTGCCCGGGTTCATGATCGCCTTGGGGTTGAGCGTCGCCTTGACGCGGACTATTCAAGGTCCGCCGACGAATCTCAAGCCCCGACCGCTGGCCCGCTGGGGCGCCGGCTGCGGTGGCATTCGGCTTGACAGGGGTGTCGGTGCGCGCTCAAAGGGCAACTCCGAAATCGTTGACGGCAGGAACGGGGGCGGCCATGGCAAAGCGGGGAGCGGCCGGACTCAAGGTGGCGATCGCCGGCCTCGGCGCCATCGGCTACGAGGTGGCGAAGCGGCTCGACGACGGCCTCGAGGGACTGACCCTGGCGGCGGTCTCGGCCCGGGACCTGGCGCGCGCCCAGCGCCGGGTCGCTGGATTCCAGGCGCCGCCGGAGGTGGTGCCGCTGGAGGCGCTGGCCGGCCTCGGCGACGTGGTCGTGGAATGCGCCCCGGCGGCCCTGTTCCGCCAGATCGCCGAGCCCGCCATTGCCGCCGGTCGCATCTTCTTGGCACTCAGCGTCGGCCAGCTCCTGTTCAACCGCGACCTGATGGACCTGGCGGCCGAGCGCGGCGCCCGCATCATCGCGCCGACCGGCGCGCTCCTGGGCCTGGACGCGGTACGGGCCGCGGCCGAGGGCGAGATTCGCTCGGTGACCCTGGTGACCCGCAAGCCGCCGCGTGCGCTCGCTGGCGCGCCGCACCTCGAGCGGCACGGCATCCGCCTCGACGGCCTGACCGAGCCTCGAAAGCTGTTCGAGGGCGACGCCTACCAGGCGGCCGAGGGGTTTCCGGCCAACCTCAACGTCGGGGCCGCCCTGAGCCTAGCCGGCGTCGGACCCGAGCGCACTCGGATCGAGATCTGGGCCGATCCGGGAATCGAGCGCAACATCCACCGCATCCGCGTCGAGGCCGACACCACCCGGTTCGAGATGACCATCGAGGGTGTGCCCACGGCGACCAACCC
>JBHICX010000256.1:0-3915 GCA_046759805.1 Kiloniellales bacterium
TGACTCCAAGGCGCTTGGCGAGCGCGACGTTGGTCATGTTCGCTTCGCGCATCGCTTGATAGAGCGCGAGTTTCGCAGCCGCCAGCGGTGGCACGGTGACCACCAGCCGCCCGCGCGCCGGCGACGGCCGCGGGATGTCGCGCCTGAGTTCGATATAGGCGCCGAGCGCGGCGATCAGACAGTCGTTGGCCTGATAGAGCGCGTCGGTCTCGTCGGCTCCTTGGGTGTGGGCCTCCGGCACGTCAGGGAATTGGGCGATAACCGTGTCTTCGTCGGGCTCGAACGTAACCGGATAGGTATACCGGGACATTTCTTTTCCTAACCTTCACCAGTGCCGTAGCATCGACTTCAAATATCCCTCGGATCGATACCGAGATCGCGGCACATCTTGCGTAAGAGCCCACGGCCGATCTCATGCCGTGGGTCGGTGAAAATCGTGAAGCGGCTTCCATAGGTTACGCGGCCATGGCTGCCGACTCCGCGGCGCGGATCGTAGGCGACAGGGACGCCGTTCCTGCGTCCGAGCTTGCGGACCCGCCTGATGAACTCCGCGCCCTTCACGGGCTACTTTTCTCGCACGAAACTGTTCGAGATTCAACCAATGGGCCGCACATATATGTGCGACTGCATTGCCGGGGTTTAAGCCTGCGGCTTTCGGCCCTAGGCTGTCGGCAGTCGTCTGAAAGCTCACCGCTCATCGCAGGGAAACTTCGCCATGCCCGACTACGACTTCGATCTGTTCACCATCGGCGGCGGGTCCGGCGGGGTGCGGGCCAGCCGGCTTGCGGGGGCGCTGGGCCGGCGCGCCGCGGTGTGCGAGGTGGACCGGCTCGGCGGCACCTGCGTCAACCGCGGCTGTATCCCGAAGAAGTTCTACGTCTACGCCGCCCATTTCCGCGAGGACTTCGAGGACGCCCGCGCCTTCGGCTGGTCGCCGGGCGAGGTCGCGTTCGATTGGCCGACCCTGGTCGCCGCCAAGGAAAAGGAACTGGTGCGCTTGAACGGCGTCTACGAGTCGGCGCTAGCCGACAACACCGTCACCATCCTGCGCGGCCGTAGCCGCGTGATCGACCCGCACACGGTCCGGGTGGGTGACGTGAGCTACGGCGCGGCCGCCATTCTGGTCGCCACCGGGTCGCGGCCCACGGTGCCGGAGGTCCCCGGCCGCGAGCACGCCATCACCTCCGATGAGGCGTTCGACCTGGAGCGCTTGCCGGAGCGCCTGGTCATCGTTGGCGGCGGCTACATCGCGGTCGAGTTCGCCGGCATCTTCAACGGCCTCGGCAGCCGGGTGACGCAGTTGTACCGGGGCGAGGCCATCCTGCGCGGCTTCGACGATGACGTGCGTTTGACCCTGGCCGACGAGATGCGCAAAAAGGGCGTCGACCTGCGGCTCAACACCAACCTGACCGGGATCCAGCGGCGCGGCGAGACGCTGCTCGCCACCACCACCACCGGCGAGGTGCTGGAGACCGACCAGGTGATGTTCGCCACCGGCCGGCAGCCGAACACCGATGGCCTCGGGCTCGCCGAGGCGGGGGTGGAGCTCGCCGACAACGGTGCCGTCCGCGTCGACGCCTACTCGAAGAGCACGGTCGGCTCGATCCATGCCATCGGCGACGTGACCGACCGCCTGAAACTGACCCCGGTGGCGCTCTACGAGGCGGCCTGCCTCATCGAGACCTTGTACAAGGACAACCCCACGGCGCCGGATCATCGCGACGTTCCGAGCGCGGTGTTCAGCCAGCCGCCGGTCGGCACCGTCGGTCTTCCTGAGGCCGAGGCGCGCAAAGCCCATGGCGCCATCGACGTCTACCGGGCCTCGTTCCCGCCGCTGAAGCACACGATTACCGGCCGCGACGAGCGCACCATGATGAAGCTGGTGGTCGAGCGCGCCGGCGGCCGCGTCGTCGGCGCGCATATGGTGGGCGCGGACGCGCCGGAGATCATCCAGGGGGTGGCCATCGCGGTGAAGGGCGGCGCCGCCAAGGCGCAGTTCGACGCCACCATCGGCATCCACCCAACCGCGGCCGAGGAGTTTGTCACCCTGCGCGAGCCGCTGCCCGAACCGCCCCGAGCCGAGGCGGCGGACTAACGCAGGTTCAAGTTGCGTGTAGATATCCCAAGTGCGGGAGTCGCGCGCGGTCCGACCGTCTATCGTTCCCTGTCAGCCAATCCAACCACAGAGGCACAGAGACACAGAGTTTTGCCACAGAGGCAGTGTTTGACCGGCACGCAGCGCGTACTTGTCGATTCTCTGTGTCGTTCCTCTATGTCTCTGTGCCTCTGTGGTGAATCGCCATTTGCAAGCCGGCAATACCCGGCCCGCCAGGCTCCCGTCGCCGAGCCCGCCCTGGACGGGGCGGGCGGAGAGATGCCGGGTGCTACTCGGCGGCAGAGCGAACCTCGACGCCGCGGTTCTGCAGAAGCTGCGTGAGCTCGCCGCTCTCATACATCTCGCGGACGATGTCGCAGCCGCCGACGAACTCCCCCTTGACGTAGAGTTGCGGAATGGTCGGCCACTCGGAGAAACGCTTGATGCCTTCCCGCAGCTCCATGTCGTCGAGCACGTTGACCCCCTTGAACTTGACCCCGAGATGGCTGAGCACGCCCACCACGGTGGCCGAGAACCCGCATTGCGGGAACACCGGGGTGCCCTTCATGAACACCACCACGTCGTTCTCCTCGAGCTCCTGCTTGATGCCTTCGAAAACGTCGCCCATCGCCCTCACTCTCCAGTCTGTCGCAAGTGTTTGCCCGCCGCCGCGTTCACGTACCCTCGGGCGCCGAGGTCTGCAGGGCCAGCGCGTGCAGCTCCGCGCCCATCCGGCCCGCCAGCGCCTTATAGACCATCTGATGTTGCTGCACCCGGCTCTTGCCCTTGAAGGCGGGCGAGACCACGTAGGCCGCGTAATGATCCCCGTCGCCGGCCAGGTCCTCGAGGCGCACCTCGGCGTCGGGGATGCCTTCCTTGATCAGACGCTCGATCTCGTGCGGATTCATCGCCATGGCCGTGGTCCCTTCCCCTCTGCCTCAAGGCGCCGCCATATAGGCCGGCAGCCAACCCTCGTGCGCCTTGCGCAATCTACGCAACGATATGGCCCCTAGGCCAGCGAGTTTCAACGACCGGGCGCCGGTGACCCCGATCGGTCGCGCGGCCACGCCGGCGGCCCCGGCGGCGGCCAGCACCGGGTCCGGTTCGGCGGTGGCGATAAGATAGCGCCCCTGGTCCTCGCCGAACAGCCAGGCATTGAGCGCCGCCGGGTCGCGCGGCCCGTCGGCGGGCGGGGTGATCGTGGCACCCATGTCGCCGGCCAGCGCCATCTCGGCCAGCGCCACAAAGAGCCCGCCGTCCGACACATCGTGGCAGGACGACACCCGCCGCTGGTCGATCAGGTCGCGCACCAGCTCGCCGTTGCGCCGCTCGGCCGCCAGGTCGACCGGCGGCGGCGCCCCCTCGTCGCGGCCCAAAAGGTCGCGTAGATAGAGCGAGCAGCCCAGCCACCCGGCGCTCTCGCCGATCAGGATGAGCGCGTGGCCTGCGGCACGGAGCGCGATGCCGACCATCTTGCCCACGTCGGCGATGAGCCCCACCCCGCCGATCGTCGGCGTGGGCAGGATCGCCGCGCCGTTGGTCTCGGTGTAGAACGACACATTGCCGGAGACTACCGGGAAGTCGAGCGCCCTTGAGGCCTCGCCCATGCCCTCGATGCAGCCGACGAACTGGCCCATGATCTGCGGCCGTTCCGGGCTGCCGAAGTTGAGACAGTCGGTGAGCGCCAGCGGCCGGGCGCCGACCGCGTTGAGGTTGCGCCAGGCCTCGGCCACCGCCTGGGCGCCGCCCCGCCGGGGGTCGGCCCGGCAGTAGCGCGGCGTGCAGTCGGAGGTCAGCGCCAGCCCTTTCTTGGTGCCGTG
>JBHICX010000257.1:0-3882 GCA_046759805.1 Kiloniellales bacterium
CGCTTGGGGTGGCCGGGTGGGGGCGTGGGCTGGCGCGATTCCAATCAAGCTGAAAGTCTCCTAGGCGTTGTCCTTGTCGTGAGCGGGGGCAAGGCCGGGGCTTTGCGGCGCCGACGCAGCCTCGGGGTGTCGATTTTCGGCCTCCGGCTCGGCCCAGGGGTCGAGGTCATAGCAGACCGGCGTGGTCCGCGGCAGCGCCACCCACGGGCCCTGCTCGTCCTTCGGCATCGAGGTGCGCCGGGTCGTCCGCCATAGCCCGAACAGGCCAAGGCCGGCGCTCACCCCGGCGCTGAAGGTGAAAAGGCCGGCCGGACCGATGAGCGCCACCGCCTGCGCCGCCCCCAACGGTCCGACGACGGCGCCAAGGCTGTAGCCGAGCAGCATGCCGCCGGCCACGGCGACAATGTCTTCGGGCGCGATGAAGTCATTGGCGTGGGCGACGCTTAGCGGATAGATGGTGGCGGCGAAACCGGCGTAGACGGCGGTAAGCGCGAACAAGAGCGACGGCGACCGACCGGCGGTGGCGATCACGGCCGCCGCCGCCAGCGCCGTCAGGAAGCTGCAGGCGATCAGCATGCGGCGCCGGTCGAACCGGTCCGAAAGTATGCCCAACGGCCACTGCAAAGCCAGCGAGCCCAGCATCGCGGTGCCCATGAAGAAACCGATTTCACTCGGCGTCATGCCGATGCGCTGGGCGAACACCGGGGCCAGGCCATAGAAGGCGCCCAGGATGACGCCGCTGCCGACGGCGCCGGCGATGCCAAGCGGCGAAATCCGGTACAGGCGACCCAGGCCCGAGGTGGACGGCTCCGGGACCGAGGGCGAGGCGGACCGGGTCAGCGACACCGGGACCAGGGCCAGTGTCATCAGCATCGCCGCCACCACGAACAGGTTGGCGTGCAAGGGATCGCCAAGCGCCAGCAGCGACTGTCCCGCGGCCATGGCCGCGTACACGGCGACGAAATAGGTGGAGAGAATCTTGCCGCGGGTCGCCGGCGTACTGCGCTCGTTGAGCCAGCTTTCAACCACCAGGAACAGACCGGCGACGCAGAACCCGCCGATCGCCCGGGCCACCACCCAGAGGCCGGGCTCGACGACCAGCGCATGGGTCAGCGTCGCCGCGGCCAGCACGGCAGCGAACACGGCGAAGGCACGGATGTGGCCGACCCGCTCGACCACGACGTTGGCCTTGAGCGTGCCGGCGGTGAAACCGATGAAATAGCCCGACATGATCATGCCGGTGATCACCGGCGGGAAGCCGGACAGGTCCATGCGCACCGCCAGCAAGGTGCCGAGCATGGCGTTTCCCAACTGCAACAGGGAAACCCCCAGGTACAGGGCACCGATGGAAGCCAGAATCTCGCGCATGGTGCAGAACCGACCTAAGGCAAGATGCGCCGGTCCCTTGGGCGGCCGGTTCGCTGCATCTGTTACAGCCGAAAGTATCGGCCAGCAACTCCCGAACCTAGGGACCGTGATTCACCGCCGCAACGGCTTCCTTTGCAGTACAGCAATGCGAAAATCTTATAGCGGAGCAACGGACGGCGGCGGCAAGGCGCGTGCCCGCCCGGACCGCCGTCCGATAAGGCTTGCCTTACCCCGAGGCCACGAAGTCCTTGAAGCGGCGGGCGACCTCGGCGGGGCTGAGCGTCGGTCGGCCGAGGCCGGAAAGCGAGCCGGGCTCGATCCGCAGATGGATGAGCCACGGCCCCGGGGCGGCGAGGCTGGCCCGGAACGCCCGCTCGAAGCCGTCGAGATCGTCACAGGAAGCAGCCCTGGCGTAGCCGCAAGCCAGCGCCACCCGGGCGAAATCGACGCTGGCCGAGACCGTCGCCTGCCCCCCGGTCGAGTCGTGCACGCCGTTGTCCAAGATGAGGTGGATCAACGTGCCGGGCGCATAGGCGCCGATGGTCGCCATCGCCCCCATCTTCATCAGCGCCGCCCCGTCACCGTCGAGCACCACCACCGGGCGCCCAGCGTTCATGGCCAGCCCCAGGCCCATGGCGCCGGCGCAGCCCATGGAGCCCACCTGGTAGAGGTGCTGACGGCGGTCGGCCAGGGTGAACAGCTCGCGCCCGCACTTGCCGGTGGTGGCGATCACCGCCGCCCGATCCGGCACCATCTCAAGGAAGCGCTCGAGCGCCGCAAGCCGCGTCGGGCGCGCTTCGCCGGCGCGATGGTCCACAAACGTCCCCGGGGGCGGTGCGGGGGCCGGCGGCTGACCTTCCTTCGCCCGCCGAAGCGGGCTTCGCGAAGGCGGGTCAAGGCCGTGGTCGCGGACCGTATCCTTTTGCATGATGAAGGCGTAGGGAAGGCCGGTCTCAGCCATGTGACGGCGCGCCACATCGAGCGCCTCCGCCACCGCTTCCGCCCGGCTCGGGAAGCCGGCCCGCGCCACCTCGATGAGGCCCAAGAGATCGCCCGTCACTTGGCCCATCAGCTCATGCTGCGGCTCGTCCTTCAGCCCCGGCTGGCCACGCCAGGTGACGATGAGCAGCGTGGGGACTCGGAAGGGAAAGTTGAGTGATGTCAGAGGATTGACGGCGTTTCCTAAACCGGAGTTTTGGCACATTACCGCGGTCTCCCGGCCGGCCAGCCAGGCACCGGCGGCGATCGCCACCGCCTCGCCTTCGCTGGCCGCGGCCACGTAGTCGAGCCGCGGATCATCGATCACCCGGTTGATGATCGGGGTCAGGAACGAGCACGGCACACCGACGTAGAAATCCAGCCCGCGCCGGCGCGCCGGACCCAGGAAGTCATCGGCGCCGATCACCGGGGGTTCCGGTCGATCGCCGACAAATCGGGGGCTGGACGGGGCGCCTCATCAGACCCTCCCGCGATCGGTAGGCAAACTCAGGAGGTGTCATTGGCGATTTTCTGCGTTTGCGTCTCGATGGCGTTGATCAACCCGTCGTAGCCGCGCCGCTTGATGACCGATACGTACTCCGAGCGGCGGATTGCGAGCTCGCTGATCGCGCCCTTGAGGTACACGTCGACGATGCGCCAGGCACTGTTCGTCGCCTGCATCAGGTAGTCGATCCGCACGTCGTCGCCATTCCTCTTGACGAGCCGGCTCTGGACCACCACCGCGCCCCTGGGCACCGCCCGCTGTGCCAGCACCTCGAAGCGCTGTCCGTTATAGTCGTCGAAGCGGTCGGCGTGAATGGCGACGGTGTAGCGCCTGAAGGCGTCGACGAGACGCTGGCGCTGTTGCGGGTTCATCCGGCGCCAGTGGCGCGAGGTGACGATGTAGCGCACCATCAACCCAAGGTCGAAGCTGTTCGCCACCGCCGGCGCCAGCGCCCGGAACCTGCCCCGGAAGCCAAGACCGTCGGCGTTGCGCATCACATTCAGCAACGCGCCCTGAAAGGCGGTGATGACCTTGGCCGCTTCTCCTTGCTGGGCCTCGGCGGATGACGCTATAAGCAGCCCGATGGAAACGGCGATCAAGGCACAAACCCTACGATGTAGGCTCATTCGAGTTCCTTTTTTGCAGTGGCGCTGCGAACGTTGATCCCTCCCTCGACCCGGCCGGGCTTTAAGCCCTTGGATTTGCCGCTGACGGTCGGACTGCATGTTTGACCGAATCCTCGCAGCCTGCCGCGCAGCTGTTGTTTGGTGGGTCGATACGGCTCGCCGTTTCACCTTCGCCGTGTTGCTAGTGGCCACGGCAGGCGCCGCAGCAGCCTTTTATTACACCTTCGAAAACCTAGTAATCAACACTGACACCGACGCCATGCTGTCGCGCGACCTCCGGTTCCGTGAGGCCCAGGACGAGTTGCGCGCCGCCTTCCCGCAGCTCAACAACATCCTGCTGGTGGTGGTCGACGGCGACAATCCCGACCTTAACCAGGACGCCGCCGCGGCAATCGCGGCCCGGCT
>JBHICX010000258.1:0-3852 GCA_046759805.1 Kiloniellales bacterium
CGAAGTGCCACGAAAGATTTCGATGTAGACGGTCGCCACACCGCGCAAGAGGATGCTGTGCGACAGCCGCATCAATCCCATCAAGAGCGAGATCGCCACCGCCACGATAATCGCGAGCACGGTCTGCTGCGCGGTCATGATCGCGCCGTCGACGAACCGGCCGCCATGCGTGGCGAGGAACTCCATGTATGGCATGGGGAGCTTATCCCCCTACGAACCCTTCCCCTCGGAACTCGGCCCTTACTCGGCCGTCGACGGATGAACCATGGTGGTCGCCCTTCGCCCCGCCCCGACCGATCATTCGGCCCGCCGCATGCAGAAGGCCGCCCGGGGCACGCCGATGCTTCGGCCGTCCCATCACCTCAGTTGGTCCATCGTCGCCACGGCCTCTTCGAGCCGCCCGGCAACGCTCGGAGGATCAAAGACGATCGGTGGCGGGATCACCCCCGGCCACGCCTGTCTAATCAACGTCACCACTTTGAGAAGCTCTTCATGACCCGGCCTTCCCTTGAGCCTGCTAGAGTATCGGACAAGAGCCTCCGCCTCGGTGGCGAATCCGCGTCCGCTTTGATATTTCCGCAAGTCGACCACCTCGTTTTCGCGCACGGCTTCGGCGTATTTCGCGACCGCCTCGCGCAGCAGCGCCTCGGAAAGGGCGAGCACCGACTTGGCGTTCATGGCGCCGGTTTGCGCGAAGCTGCCATTGATGGCGGTGACCGCTGATTCGATCGCAGCCAGGGTCGACACCGGGTCGGTCGCTGACGCGTGCTCGAGTTCTTGCAGGATGTCGGCGGTGAACGGAGCATTCCTGCCCTCGAGCTCGGCCTCGGTATCCTGGAAGATTTCTTGCACGGGGTCTCGCATGTAGTAGTCCGCTCCCGGGGCACGCATTTGCAGAAGCGCACGCGCGACGCCGAGATGGCCTTTCATTTTCAGCAACGCCAGCCGATAGGCATCGGTGGCATCGAGCTGTGCCGCGGCACCCATGTCCCTGGCTTCGACGCTCCCCTTGTTGGCGCCTAACTGCGCGAGGACGGGGAAAGCGACCACGTTCAGGAGCAGAAAGCTCCACAGGCCGAGGCACCGCGCCACGTCCAGATAGGTCACGAACTCCTATCTCCGCCTGGCTACAATCCGAGACAGTCCTGACCAGCTGAAAGCCCGCCAACGAGGCCCAATCTTCAATCAGGTATGCCGAGTGGAAGGACGAGCGACAGGGTCCGCCGTCGCCCATCCTTTCCCAGGACCGGTCAGACACTCAAAACGCGCCTACCGGTTGGCACAGGCGTACTCGGTGGTCGTGTCGCCCGGCAGCTGGGACTTGGTGTACCCGTACTCGGCGACCGCCTGCATCATCTCGTCAGAGCCGAGGTAACCGGCCAGTGCCTCGTTGAACGCGACCAGGAAGTCCGTATCGGCCTTGCGGAATGCGATGCCGACCCAATTCAGCGTCCACTTGGGCAGCTTCGATGGATCGGTGACCTCGACGGCACCGCCGCTCTTCTTGGCTAGGTTCTGCGCGGTGAAGAAGGTCACGCCACCGGCGTCGGCGCGGCCCGAGCGCACGGCGGCCAGGATTTCGGTCGGTCCCGGCACCTCCATGATACTTGTCGCGAGGATGCCTTGCTTCTTGGCGACCTCGACGATGTTGTACCCGGCGCCCGTCACCAGGACGGCCCCCGCGTTCTTGATGTCTTGATAGGTCTGCAGCCCCTTAGGGTTGCCCTTCTGGACGATAAACGCGTCGCCGAAAACCCCGATCGGATCGGAGAAATTCACGTTCTCGCAGCGGCTATTCAGAATGTACATGCCGCCGGTAATGACGTCGAAGCGGTTGGCATTGAGACCGGGAATCAACCCGCCCCACTCGGTCACGACCGGTTCGATGTTGGTGATGCCCATCTTGTTGAGGATGCCGTTCGCAATCGCGTTCACGAACCCCTTGGGCGCATTGTTCTCGCCCGGATAGGCCCACGGAACCTCATTGGCAAAGCCGATTCTGATCGCTTCCCCGCTCTTCGCCTTCTCCATGAGCGAAGCCGCCGTCGCGTTCCCTGACGACAAACCGAGAATCACCCCCAGCGCCAGCGCCACGGCGGTCGTCGCGATGCTGGACGCAGCGCTGCGAAGATCGGATTTACGTGTCATGATCATCTCCCTGTCTCTCGATCTGTACTGACTGTACTGACGCGCGCCTTGCACGCGAGGCAGGATTTTGAGAATCCCACTCTAAATTCCCACTCTAAAGGGATCGGGGGGAGCGCTGCAACCCGGCACGGTTAGCCGGCGCCCCATCACCGCCAACGCCCCATTGACCGGTCGGCGGTTCAGCCGGGCGGCGGCGCCCGCCGCGGCATCGTCATGACGGTGGCCATGGCGGCCATGACCAGGGCCAGGGCGACGCCCTCCTGCCAGCCGACCGGCTCGCCGAGCGCCAGCGCGCTCGAGACCACGCCGAGCAGGGGAATCATGAGCACGCCGATCGAAGCCACTCGAATCGGCAGCATCTCGACGACCCGCAGCCAGGTGTAGTACCCCAATGCGCTGCCGATCAGCGCCACGTATAAAAGGCCCAAGACCGTGCCCCAGGACACCGGCCGCAATTGGTCGAGGTCCATGATCAGCGCCGCGGCGCTGAGCGGCACCGCCGCCGACACCAGCTGCCAGCCGATCAGCGTCAAGGTGGGCGCCTGCCACCGGAACCGCTTGTGCAACACCGCCCCGGTGCCAAAGCAGATGGCGGCGCCCAACATGACCAGAGTGCCGCCGGGGGTTTGCCCGAGGCGAATGAGATCGTCGCCCATCAGCACCGCGATTCCCGCCATGCCCAGCATCAGCCCGATCAAGCCATTGCGCGTCGGCCTTTCTTGCAACACCACGATGCCGACGAGAAACGCCCACACCGGCATGGTGTAGGCGATGATCGAGGCGCGGCCGGCGCCGATCATGGTCACCCCCAGGGCCGAGAAGTAGAACCAGCCGAACACGTTGAACAGGCCGGTGAGCAGCATCGGGCCGCGGTCGCGCCGGCTGAGCCCGAGCGGCAGCCCAAGCAGGCGGCACATGCCAAAGACCGCCGCCCCGGCCAGCACGGCGCACGGCGCCCGAAAGGTGAACACCGGGATCTCCGCCACGGTCATCTTCATGGTCGGCCACACCAACCCCCAGATCACGGTGAGTGCCACTAACAGGGCGAGCCCCCAAAGCGAGAGCCCGCCCACGGTGGCGCCGGGCGCCGGCGCCGGTCTGCCGGCTTGGCCTAAGGCTCGGTTCACGGCGGTGCGGTCAGGCTCGGCTAGGCGGTGAAGGCCTGGATGCCGGTCTGGGCGCGGCCGAGGATGAGGGCGTGGATGTCGTGGGTGCCCTCGTAGGTGTTGACCGTCTCCAGGTTCATCAGGTGACGGATCACGTGATACTCGTCGGCGATTCCGTTGGCCCCGTGCATGTCGCGCGCGGCGCGGGCGACCTCCAGGGCCTTGCCGGCGGAGTTGCGCTTGATCATCGAGATCATCTCCGGCGCGGCGCGGCCCTCCTGCATCAACCGGCCGACCCGCAGGCATGACTGCAGGCCGAGCGTGATCTCGGTCTGCATGTCGGCGAGCTTCTTCTGGATCAGCTGGTTGGCGGCCAGGGGACGGCCGAACTGCTCGCGCCCCAGGGTGTAGTTACGGGCCGCCTGCCAGCAGAACTCAGCCGCCCCCAGCGCCCCCCAGGCGATGCCGTAGCGCGCCCGGTTGAGGCAGCCGAATGGGCCCTTGAGGCCCTTGGCGCCCGGCAGCAGGTTGGCCTCGGGCACCAACACGTCGTGCATGACGATCTCCCCGGTGGGGCTGGCGCGCAGCGAGAACTTGC
>JBHICX010000259.1:0-3842 GCA_046759805.1 Kiloniellales bacterium
GATCGGCCGGCGATGAAGGCGGCGACCGGCTTGCGCATCCCGGCGGCGTAATCGGCCGCCGCCTCCTCCTGCGTGCCGCCGATCTCACCGACGATCACCACCGCCTCGGTCCGCTGGTCCCGGTCGAGCGCCTCCAAGGCGTCGCGGATCGAGGTGCCGGTCACCGGATCGCCGCCGACGCCGATGAAGGCGGACTGCCCCATGCCGGAGCGGACGATGTCGAGGCAGACGAGCGCGCCCAGGCTGCCGCTGCGGGAGATCACGCCGACACCACCGGGGCGAAAGATGTTTCGGTTGAACCCCGGCATGATGCCGACAAAACACTCGCCGGGTGTGACCACGCCCGCCGTGTTGGGGCCGACGACGCAGCAGCCTGTCTCCCGTGCCGCCCGGAGGATCCGCATGACGTCGTGAACCGGGATGAACTCGGTCAGAATGACCAGGGTCTTGGCCCCGGCGGCGATCGCCTCGATCGCGGCGTCTTTGGCGAGTGCCGGCGGAACGAACATGACCGAGACGTCGAAGCCGCCGTTCCGCGCCGCCTCTTGGGCGTTGGCGTAGACCGGAACCCCCAGATGAGTGGCGCCGGCCTTGCGTGGGTTGACCCCGGCGACGACGTTGGTGCCGTACGCCTGCATGCGCTCGGTCCAGAACGTCCCTTGCTTGCCGGTGATGCCCTGGACCAGCACCCGGTCCGGCCGGCGCACGATCATGCCGCCCCTCGTTCGGCAGCCTCGATGGCGGCCTTGATCGCGTCGTCCATGCGGTCGTAGGGCTCGAGGCCGAGCCGGTCCCGCACCATCTGGATCGCCGCCTCCTCGCCGGTGCCGTGAATAGAGAAGAAGACCGGAAGCTCGGGCTTGAGCCTCAGCCAAGCCTCGATCACGCCCTCGGCCATCACGTCGCAGCGCGCAAAGGCGCCGCAGAAGTTGACCACCAGGCTTTTCACGCGCGGATTGCCGATCACCAGCTCCAGCGCCGGTACCGCCTTGGTATAGGCCTGGCCGCCGATCTCCAGGAAGTTCGCCGGGCGGCCACCGTAATGGGCCACCACGTCCATGGTGGTCATGGTGAGCCCGGCGCCGTTGGCAAGCACGCCGATATCCCCGTCGAGCTCGATGTATTTGAGCCCCTGCGCCTCGGCGCGGGCCTCCAGCTCGGTCAGGGGCTCGGGCGTGCCCTTGGCCGCCAGGTCCGGTTGGCGCGGCAGCGCCGAATCGTCGACAACGAGCTTGCAGTCCAGCGCAATCACCTCGCCGGAGGTGCTGACGGCCAGGGGATTGATCTCCACCAACTCCGCATCGCACTCGATATAGAGGCGGTAGAGTGCCGCCAGGCTGCGCACGATTGCCGCTTGAGCGTCCGCGACGGCCAGGCCGGAAATCAAGGCCAATGCCTCGGCTTCGCTGAAGCCCTTGGCGATATCGACGCTGGCACGGCCTACGGCGCCCGGCGCGCGGGCGGCCAGCTCCTCGATGTCCATGCCGCCTTGGGCGGAGAACAGGACCAGCGGGCTTCCGGTCGGGCTGTCATCGACGACGGCGGCGTAGAGTTCCTGCGCGATCTCGACCCGGGCCTCGACCAGCAGGCGTTCCACCCGTTGCCCCTCAATCTCCAGGCCGAGGATCGCCTCGGCGGCGGCGGCCGCCTCGTCCGCCGTCGCCGCGACCCTCACACCGCCGGCCTTGCCGCGTTTGCCTGCCGCCACTTGGGCCTTGACCACCACCGGGCCCATGGCCGCCGCCAGCTCGCGGGCCTCGTCCGGCGACGTCGCCAACCCACCCGCCGGAATCGCGATGCCGGCCTCCCTTAACAGGTGCTTGGCCGCATGTTCTTCCAGATTCACGACCGCCGTCGGCTACCTGCCGTACTTGCCCCAGTAGGCGCCGAACAGCTCATCCTCGGACGGTTTATCCTCGGGGATCGTGGTCACCAGGTGGGTGACGTTGATGAAGTGACGGTAGTTGAGGTTTTCGCTGATCGAGTTGCCGCCCCAGGTGCCGCAGCCCATGCTCAGGGTGAAGTTGAGCCCGTTGTCGAAGCTGCCGCCGTTGCCGAAGGCGTGCGCCTGGTTGACCAGCACCCGCACCACGTCCATGCGCTCGGCAAGCAGGCGGGCACGCGACGGATCGCCGGTGTGGATGCCGCAGGAATGCCCCCGGCCCTGGAAGGCGAGAATCTCGTCCACCCGCTCGATGGCCGCCTCGAAGTCGGATGCCCGGTACACCGTCAGGACGAGCGACAGCTTCTCCCCGGAAAGCGGATGGTCCGGACCGACGCCGGTTTCCTCGACCATGAAGAACTCCTTCGAGCGAGCCTCCTCCAAGAGCCCGCAAGCCTCGGCCAAGACAGGGGCGTCCTTTGCGATCACCTGGCGGTTGAGCCGTCCGTCGACCCACAACGTGTCGATGATCTTGAGCCGCTCCTCGGCGCTTGCCATGTAGCCGCCCGCGTCCTCGAGCGCGGCGATGGCCGGCTCATACACGTCGTCGAGAATGACCAGGGCGTTCTCCGAGGAGCAGGAGGTGGCATTGTCGAAGCACTTGGAGGCACGGATCTTTGCCGCCGCGTCCTCGAGGTCGGCGGTTGAATCGATGATCACCGGCACGTTGCCCAGGCCAACGCCGATCGCCGGCCGGCCGCTCGAATAGGCCCGCCGCACGCTATTCTGGGAGCCGGTGCAGACCACCAGGTCGGCGGCGCCCATCAGGGCCTCGGTCAGCGTCTTGTCGACCGGCTCGGGCAGAACCTGCATCAAGTCGGCCGGCAATTCGATCCTTTGCAGCTCGGCGCGTGCCAACTCGACCGTCAGCGCGGTGGCGCCCCAGCCGGCCGGCGAAGGCGCCACGACCACCGCGTTGCCGCCCTTGAGCGCCATCATCGCCTTGTTGATGGTGGTCGCGGAAGGATTGGTCGAGGGACAAACGGCGGCAACCACGCCGACTGGTTTCGCGTACATGACCAGGCCGCGCGCCGGGTCCTCGTCGATGACGCCCACGGTCTTGACGCGCAGAAGGTCGCGCAAGGTACCGAAGGTCTTTCGCCGGTTCTTTTCGACCTTATCGGGGACGTTCCCGAGGCCGGTGGCGCGGACGGCTTCCTCGGCCAGGCTTTGCGCGTTCTGCGGCTTGTAGATCGACCAGGCAAGTGCGGTGACCGCCTCGTCGATGCGCTCCTGGCTGGCGCCGGCAATCGCCTGCATGGCGGCGCGGGCGCGCCCGATCAGCCGCGCTACGATGGCCTCGGCGGTCGCATCGGAGGGGCCCGGCTCGAGTGGCTTCTGCAACATCACGAACACCAACTCCTGGGCTGAATTCTTCGACCGGGCCTCATTGGCCGCGAATCACGTCCACCCGGTCCAGACATTGTAACCGATCGTGCCGATCGCGGCCGCGTAAGTTCGAGGGTGGCCCTGCCGCGGACCCTGCGGTGACGCCATCCGCGCGCACCGGGACATGTCGACAAGCCGGCCTAGGCGACCGCCCGCTCGCCCACGTCCGCCGTGCTCAGGCTCGTGGAGGCGTCCATGCTCGAGGTCGCCGGGTCGGCGTAGAAGCAGGCCTCGTGCTTGCCGGCCTTGATCTCCTCGACGAAGGTGATGAGGTGGTGGGAGACGATGGCGATATGGATCACCTCCTCCACCTTGCCGCGCCGCAACAGCGGTCGCGCCATGTCCCAGAAATGCCGGCGCCAGGGGCCCCTGATCCCGCAGTTCCAAAGGATACGGGCCATGAGCCCGAGGCCGTGCGCCAGATGCGCCCGGGTCACCTTGGGCCGGACCTGCAATCGGTTCGGGAAGGTGGCCACGGTCTGATGGGCGTAGCGCTTCAAGAGGTTGTCCG